>NZ_JAUBQE010000010.1:0-148453 GCF_036701115.1 Microcoleus sp. Pol1C5
CCATTTTTATCAACGGGGGATGAAGGCTCTCGCCCAGATTCTATCTAGCTCCTGACCGCCTTGTCACCCCCCCAGGTCTCTGAAGGACTGGTACAAGCTTTAACTACGTTTCCCTTAATGCGATTGGCTGGCTTCTACCGCCGCCCAATCAAGATGAGTCTAGAACAAGACATTGCTAACATAATTATAGAAGATGAAGACACAACGATTACAGGCAGATTTGACATTTTAGCAATCAATAAAGAGAAACAAATTGCCGCTGATATACTATTTTGGATTTTAGTAATAGAATCTAAAAATAGTCTAATTGCTCCCCGCGCTGGTTTGCCCCAACTTCTAACTTACCCCTCTAAAAGTTTAGAATATCAAGAGTCTGTTTGGGGGCTGGCGACTAGCGGAGAGTTTTATCAGTTCGTCAATATCCGCAGAGGAAATCCCCCAACCTATCAGCTAATGCCATTTTTGACTTTGATGGAACCCGAACCTTCAGTTTTGTTGCTGCAAGTTTTAAAAGCTATTTGTAAGCTATAGCAGAAGGAAGAAGAAGGACTAAAGTCCTTAGTACAAACATAAAAAAAGAGGCAGAGAAAATTCCCCGCCTCCAATCTGCCATGACTGTTAACCTAAAAGTTAGATTAGCCAGCCAATACTTTTTAGTAGCCTCTGGTGTTAGGCTTGTGGACAATGAAGCTCAGCACTTGGCACTGCTTCACGTTGTCAAAACCCATGACGCGGATGTAGCAACCAGGATTATCTTGACGGCAAGCTTGAACTTCTGTCATGATTTCTTGGACGCTGCGAGCACCAAACAAAGGCAACTTCCACAGAGTCCAATAGCGCATTTCAGCGGCAGAGGTTTCGTTGAATTCTACGCCGGGAATGTAGCCTTGATCCAGGATGTACTGGAGTTGCTTGGCAATTTGGGCGTCTGTCAGCGGGGGCAAATAGGACAGAGTTTCGTAACGACGCTCTTTAGGTAAAGTCTTCATTTTTTGTATCTCTAAGGTGTGTGTTCGATCGCACTTGTCGATCGATTAACTCGACAAATTATCCAGATTCGGTTCAGAATCTATTGATGTTTCAGGATTACTGCTAGGAACAGACCAATTAAGTTGCGTAGTTCGCTCTAAATGCTGGCGTCTGTGTTCCATATTCGCCTGTTGAATGCCAGTACAAACCATTTCTGGCAAATATTCTGTCACATCGTGAGCCAGATACTCTCGCACAGTCATGATCCGAAATCCTAAATCTTGATTTTCCAAAAGCAACTCTTGAATGTAGGCTTCTCCATCTTGGATTTTGGCCTTCGTGGAAAAATCATTCAACCAGATTGCCAGAGGAGGATTGGTTTCGCTCAACTGAGCGACCACCATCCGCACGGATTGATAGGTTAGGTAACTTGCCAGCACCTTAGCGGTGTCTTTCGCAACTTGTTTGAGATCCATTTTGACCCCAGCCCCCTCAAATTTTAGATTTTGGATTTTAGATTTTGGATGCAAACTTACTTGTAAATCTTCTTCAAAGATAAAGACTTCCTAGCAAGTTTGCGACCTAAAACCTAAAATCTCCAACCAAAAATCCTTAAAGGGTATCCATTGCCTCGAACTCAAACTTGATTTCTTTCCAGAGTTCGCAAGCAACAGCCAGTTCAGGAGACCATTTGCAAGCTTCGCGGATCACGTCGCCGCCTTCGCGCATCAAGTTGCGGCCTTCGTTACGAGCTTGGACGCAAGCTTCCAAAGCAACGCGGTTAGCAGTTGCACCAGGTGCATTACCCCAAGGGTGGCCCAAGGTGCCGCCGCCGAACTGCAAGCAGGAGTCGTCGCCGAAGATTTCCACCAAAGCCGGCATGTGCCAGATGTGGATACCACCAGAAGCAACCGGCATGACACCGGGCATGGAGGCCCAATCTTGGGTGAAGTAAATACCGCGGCTGCGGTCTTCTTCAATGTGGTCTTCGCGCATCAAGTCTACGAAGCCCATCGTGATGCCTTTTTCGCCTTCGAGTTTACCCACAACTGTACCGGAGTGCAGGTGGTCGCCACCGGACATCCGCAAGCACTTGGCAAGCACGCGGAAGTGGATACCGTGGTTTTTCTGACGGTCGATAACTGCGTGCATGGCGCGGTGAATGTGCAGCAAAATACCGTTGCGACGGCACCATTTAGCCAAGGTTGTGTTAGCAGTGAAACCACCGGTCAGGTAGTCGTGCATGATGATGGGGGTTTTGATTTCCTTAGCGAACTCAGCCCGCTCCATCATTTCTTCGCAGGTGGGGGCAGTTACGTTGAGGTAGTGACCCTTGACTTCGCCGGTTTCTGCTTGGGCTTTTTCAATAGCTTCTTGAACGAACAGGAAACGATCGCGCCAGCGCATGAACGGTTGCGAGTTGATGTTTTCGTCGTCTTTGGTGAAGTCCAAACCGCCGCGCAGAACTTCGTAAACGGCACGGCCGTAGTTCTTAGCAGACAGACCCAATTTGGGTTTAATTGTACAGCCCAGCAAAGGACGACCGTACTTGTTCAATTTGTCCCGCTCAACGGTAATACCGTGAGGAGGGCCTTGGAAGGTTTTCAGGTAAGCAATGGGAATCCGCAAGTCTTCCAACCGCAGAGCGCGCAGAGCTTTGAAACCGAACACGTTACCAACCAAAGAGGTCAGCAAGTTGGTGACGGAACCTTCTTCAAACAAATCCAAAGGATAGGCAATGAAGCAGATGTACTGGTTGTCTTCACCGGGAACTGGCTCGATGTCGTAGCAGCGACCTTTGTAGCGGTCGAGGTCGGTCAGGAGGTCAGTCCACACAGTTGTCCATGTACCTGTGGAAGATTCAGCAGCCACAGCAGCGCCGGCTTCTTCAGGGGGTACTCCCGGCTGCGGTGTTACCCGGAAAGCCGCCAAAACATCTGTATCCTTTGGGGTGTAGTCCGGCGTGTAATACGTTAGTTTATAGTCTTGAACTCCGGCTTTATACCCAGCCTTTGATTGAGTTTGGGTTTGCGCGTAAGCCATATCTCGCTTCCTAGTATTCGCTTAATTTTTTTGCCCGATCGCAGGCTGTTAAAAATATATCAATAAAGTGGCGTTCTCAAATTTTAATATTCTTTTAATCATCATAAGTATTATTTATTTTGCTTTACATTAGGCAAATATTTGTAACATATCTTATGAAAAGCCAGCGGCGAAGGATGCAGGAGGAAAGGCTGGGGATCGCAGAGCGGGGAGGAATTTCGCTTGAGCGAAAGATATGGTGCAGCGAGCCGAACAGCGAATCAATACGGTTTATGTAAAGAATTTAATACTTAAAAATCAGAATTAGTAAGGGGTAATGGGTCTGGGCTAAGTAGTTAGAAATACCTAAAGTTGTGGATGGCAGTTGAGATCGATCTCAACAGCAATCTAGTATGCAATCTAAAATCCAAAATCCAAAATCTAAAATCTAAAATCCCGCGACTTCCAGACCCTCAACTCAAAAATCGACAGCATACCACATAATATGGACAGGACTTGTGCAGCAAGAGCAAGCTCGTTTCTCAAACCAAATCCGTCGTTACAGCCATTTAACCTCGCTGAAAACCGGGTTTCGGTGTTAGCTGCGCGTAAGTCTACTATGGATATTTAGCCCCATTTTTACTCTGGTTGTGCCTCACCCCCCTTCAAAAGCCGTCCACTGCATCAATCCAGATTGCCCAAGGCCCTACCCTCAGACTTGGGGCAACAATTTTTGTCATAGTTGCGGGGCTCCCCTGCGACTAAAAAATCGCTACGTGCCTGTAGAAAGCCTCGGTTCCGGGGGTTTTGCAGCAATTTTCACAGTCTGGGACACAGAAACAGAAACCGAGCGCGTCCTGAAAGTGTTGCTCGAAACTTCCCCGAAAGCCCTGAAACTGTTCGAGCAAGAAGCTTGGGTTTTGGCACTTTTGCGGCACCCGGGCGTCCCTAGAGTCGAGCCTGACGGTTATTTTCACGTCCAAACCCAAAATTTTGCAGGCGGCGAGGGAAATCCTGCGGCGAGGCGCCTGCCTTGTTTGGTAATGGAAAAGATTCACGGCAAAACTTTAGAAGAGGTTCTCGACGAGCACCCCCAAGGATGTCCGCAGGAATGGGTGTTTAGTTGGCTGAGTCAAGCTGTGGAAATTTTAGAGGAGTTGCACAGGTGTCAGATTATTCACCGCGACATTAAACCCTCAAATTTGATGCTGCGCGACCCGGCATCGCCCCAAGTATTGCTGAGTAAGGGTTTGGGCGGACTGCAATTGGTGACGATCGACTTTGGGGGAGTTAAACAGATGGGCGGTGTCGAATCCGCGGGAAAAGATTCTCGGAGTTCGACGCGGTTGATTTCGCCCGGGTACAGTCCGCCGGAACAAATTGTGGGAGGCGGTGTCGTGCCGGCGACGGATTTTTATGCCCTGGGGCGGACTTGCATTCACTTGCTGACGGGGAAGTATCCGGCGGAAATTGAAGATCCGATGACGGGAGAGTTGCGGTGGCGCCACATTGTATCTGTGAGTCCGGCTTTGGCGAATTTGTTGGACGATATGGTGCGATCGAACGTGCAGCAGCGTCCGGCGACGGCTGGCGATGTTCGGGCGCGTTTGCAGGAGATTTATGCTAGGAGTAAGGGCAAAATCGCGATCGCCCCAATCGGTCAAGCTATTTTAGAATTCTGCCGGCAAATAGTGGTGGCGGGGGCGCAAAAAACTGTCAGCCTGACTGGTGTTGTGTTCGGCGCGATCGCTCAAATCGTGGTAGCTTCTCTGGATACCGGCTGGGAAATGGTGCTCGGTGCCGTTGGTGGAAGTGCGGGGGCGATCGGCGGTTTGGTTTTGGGTTATGCTTCGCCTATTGGCCCGGAAATTGCCAGTTTTCTGAATGAAGGTTTGCAGCAATTAATTCCTAACATGACTTTCGCTGTCGGGCCGGAAGTGCTGCTGTTTGGGTTTGCGGGATTGGGAACTGCGATCGGTTTGACTGATGCGGGGAGTTTTCGCCAGCAAAAACAGTATTGGCTGTCTGGATTGATGGGAGCTCAGGGTTATTTGTTGGCGGGTTTGTGCTGGATGGAAGCAACAGCTTCTAGCGGTGTGCAGGGGGTTATTTTGGGAGCTTTTGCGATCGCATCTTTGACTGTGGGAATGGGTTTGCGGAGCCATCAATTAGTTCACGCTTTGGTAGTGGCTGTTTTTTCTACGGGAATGTTTCTGTTTCTGAATGCTTGGAACATTTTTCCGGGGAGTTTCTTTGGGATTTTGTCACTGTCTAACGTTACCTTCGGCTGGCTGCAAGTTTGGGGTTCAATTGTGTTTTTTGGTTTGTTGGGAAGTGCGATCGGGCTTTGTTTGGGAGTTAGTCATTATTTAGTTGTGCCCGTGCTCAGGTGGTTGGGCTGGCGGTAGGAATTAACACCAAATCACTATGCTAATCGAGTCGTTATCAATTAAGTCTGTCTCAAAATTTTCAATGGTTGGTGCTCTGGCGATCGCCCTTGTCCTCAGCAGCCCCAATCTAGCCAAAGCCGAATCGCGAGAACAAGCCGTCGATCGATTGACCGATTTCTTATTCTACAGGGTTAATCCTCAGTTAAACAATCGCAAACTGCAAGCTGGCGATCGCGAATATAGCAATCAATGGCGGAGATTGCGCGAAGCGATCGATCCGCGAGTTAAGTCGGTACAAGAAGTCTGCTTTAGGCCCGCCCCAGGAGATACAGGATGGGAATTCACGACAATTAACGGCGAAACCTACGAACAAACCTACGATTTACTTGCAGATACAATTTTTTACAGCCGCCATCCTCAACGAACCGGACAGCCAATTCCCAAAAGCGATCGGATCGGCATTAGTGAATGGTCAGCAATTCGACGCGAAATGTATATTTCCAATTGTGGACTGTGAGACTCGATCGCCTTACACCGCAGCATTGATCGAAGATAATTCCTAGAGGTCATTTCTACACAACTCTGTAAAAAGAAAGGTTTTAAACCGATGAGTATGAAAAGTTGGATATGCGATCGCACTCTTGTTACAACCAGAATTATTGCAGCCTGGCTTGGACTAATCGCCATTGGATATACAAGTTTTGCCCGTGCTGCCCCACAGCAACAAATTTCCAGCATAAATAGTGCAAAAATCGATACAGCCAGTCAAAAAAAAATCCTCAATAATCCCGAAGAAAATTCAACAATCGTTGCTTTAAGTGAAAAGGTTCAAGTCAGTCTTGAAAATTCTGTAAATTCCAATAAAAAAATACCTCTTCAACAAGGTATGTCATACGAAGAGGCGCGTCAAATCCTGATTCAACAACGGTGGCAGCCAAGCTTACAGGGTCAACCCAACCTCAGAGATCGTTCGGTTAAAGAGCTATTTGATTTAGGATATCAAGAGATTAAGGATTGTTCTGGTACAGGAGAGGGGCCTTGTCGTTTTGAGTTTATCAATCAACCAGGAGAACTGCTAGTTATCGTCGCTACGACCAGAGTTTCTGAAAATACAAAACGTTTTGTGAGGAATTGGTGGATTGAGAAAAAGACAGATAGCAATCAACAAAAATCTTCATCAAACATAATTCAAGAAGGTCATTATTGGTTGGGAGGTACGGATCAGGGTTTAGAGGTCAAGGGAAAACAATATCGATATTATGATGAGTCTAATATCGAGCGACCGTGGCAACCTCTCTCTGAGTTACAACATATCAAAAAAGGCGTTATTTTTGATGGAAAAATTTATTGGTGCTTATCTACTATCGCACCTAAAACAGGAGGAAGTTCTTGTTCTAGAGATGGATGGCAACAAAAGATTTATCACCAGCGATATCGGGGAGATTGATAATTTTAATTGGGTTTAATCGTGCTAATTAAATCACTTTCAATTAAGTCAAAATCGCAGTTTTTAGGGGTGTGTGCATTAGCTATAGCCCTTGTACTCGGTGTTGCCAATCTAGACTGTGCTACAGCGCGCGATTATGAATCACGAACTCAAGCTGTGGATAGGTTTACGGATTGGTTTTTTTATAGAGTGAATCCTCAATTAGGAGGCCGCAAATTGCGATCTGACGATTCTTCTGCCTACATCCGCGAATGGAATGCTATTCGTAATACAGTGGATCGAGAAATGATTACTACACAAGGAGATTGCGTCGGTGATGCTTTCTGGGACTTCGATTATCGTTCTCATGGGCGATCGCTCGATCGGATTGCAGATACAATTTGGGATATCCGCGATCCATCGGGTGACAAAACTCGTGCAGATGTTTCTAAACAAGAATGGCAGAAGCTTCGTAATTCAATAATTAGAGAGCATTATTGCTATTAATGTGCAACAATTGTCAACCAAAATTAAACAATAAAGAACCACAGCGCTCTCAGTTACCAATATTGTTAAAACATAGATATAATATGTACCCTGAATTGTACGATCGCTCAGTTAAGTTTAACTTTAGTTGGTGAAGTCCCAGGAAATCCAGCAATAGGAACCAGAAAATGTTGGTTTTGCCGTAGCTGGACGAGAAGGCAGGTATGATTGTGTAGAAAGTCCTGCAGGAGAAGAACCTTGACTTGGCTTAATTATCCAGGAAAATTTGGGTTGAGAAGGGGACTTGAAAAATCAGGGGTTAATTCTTTTGCCCGCAGAGGGAATGCAAAGTTATTTTCGCGTATACAATTTATCTAATTTTCTCGTCTTACTCTTAGTCCGCCTCTGCTGGAAGGAAAGTTGGACTATTAAGCGATTTCAATGGCAGAATGATCGATAATATAATCTGCGATCGCCCGGATTTGATATCATAAGTAATACCCAGAAAAAATATTATATTTTTGCACTAAAATGTCAGTCACTACTCATCAATTAATTCAGTGGAAACAACAAGGGCGGTCAATTGTTGCCCTGACAGCTTATGATTATGCGATCGCCCAACTCATCGATCAAGCAGGCGTAGATATCATCCTAGTCGGCGATTCCCTCGCCATGACAGTCTTAGGCTACGACACAACCCTACCCATAACCCTCGATGAAATGCTGCACCACGCTAAAGCTGTGCGCCGTGGAGTTAAACAAGCATTAATTGTTGTAGATTTGCCGTTTTTGACTTACCAAGAAAGTCCCCAGCAAGCCATGCACTCGGCCGGGAGAGCTTTGAAAGAAACTGGCGCTCAAGCTGTAAAATTGGAAGGTGGATATCCAGCAATGGCTGCCACAGTTTCGCAGCTAACATCCGCCGGAATTCCGGTGATGGGGCACGTTGGTTTAACTCCGCAATCGGTACACCAACTCGGCTACAAAAAACAAGGAAAAACGGCCCAAGCAGCCGATCGCATCATAGCAGAGTCGATCGCGCTTCAAGAAGCAGGTGCCTTTGCGATAGTCTTAGAACACATTCCCGCCGACTTAGCCGCTCAAATTACGCAAAAACTAACTATTCCCACCATTGGTATCGGCGCCGGGCCGCACTGCGACGGCCAAGTTTTAGTTACTTCCGATTTGTTGGGACTTTCTGAAAAACAGCCGCCTTTTGCGAAAGCTTACGCCAATTTGCGAGAAACAATTACCCAAGCTGTGAAAGATTATTCCCTCGAAGTTAGAGAAGGCAAATTTCCCGAATAGGTTCTTAGTGAGGGCTTGAGCCCTTAAAAAAGAGGACTAAAATCCTCACTACAAACCTAATTTACACTTTCGGCTGGCCCTCTTCCTCTTTATCCTTCTCAACAGCTTCATCCTCAGATTGACCAACCCCTTCCTTAAAACTCCGCAACGTTTTGCCCAAAGCATTTCCTAACTCAGGAATCTTCTTGGGGCCGAAAATTAGAATAGCCACCACCGCAACAATGCCCATTTCAGGCAATCCCAGACCAAACATACAAAATCTCCTGTAAAACTTGCTCGATCGTAAGTCAATCTACTGATATTGTTAAAGTATCTACCTTTTTTCCTGCATCTTGCAACAGTAGAATCAAGTTTTATTAAGCTATCCCCCGATAAATACGAATGTTAGAAATATCCCAGCCTTCTCTGCGCGACCAACAGCACCATCTCATCCGCGATTTAGCAGACCGGATGGAAGCAGTATGGCACCGCTATCTAGACCTCGAACCCTACCACCTGCCCGCTGAGTTGGGATATGTAGAAGGCCGCTTGGAAGGAGAAAAACTGATCATTGAAAACCGCTGCTATCAAACGCCCCAGTTCCGCAAAATACACCTCGAACTCGCTAAAGTCGGGCCCTTGCTTGACATTCTGCACTGCGTGATGTTTCCCAGACCGAATTATGCTTTGCCGATGTTCGGTACCGATATAGTAGCAGGCAAAGGCCAAGTTAGCGCCGCGATCGCAGACCTTTCTCCCCTCAATCCCGATCGAACTTTGTCGGAAACCTACCGAACCCAACTGGCAATATTGCCGATCGATCAATTTTCTTGTCCCCGCCAAATTCCCGAATGGGGGGATATTTTCTCAGAATTTTGTCTGTTTGTGCGGCCAGAGTCGATCGAAGAAAACAGTCGGTTTTTGGATATTGTTGAATCCTACGTTGAAATTCACTGCAAACAGGCAGTCGCTTCCGAACCAGTCTCTGCCGCCGAAGCATCGAAAATTCTCGACGCTCAAATTTACTACTGCACCCAGCAGCAGCAAAACGACAAAACCCGCCGCGTACTCGAAAAAGCTTTCGGTCAAGATTGGGCCGAACATTACATGACCGAGGTGCTTTTTGATATCCCTAAATAGCTGAAATTGGTTTACAATACTTCACAGTGGGTGAAAAAAACTTAATCAGGAAATCACCTACTTTATAAGTAATGGGAAAGGAATCACGGGTCAAGGATAAATCATTTTTAAAACCCCCAGGGCGAGGAGTCATCGGTTTAGCGATCGCCGCCACTCTCCTTACCACAGGAGTCGGTTTTTGGCAAGTATCTCAACTTAGAAAAGCCGAAGAGTTAAAGGCAGCGGCTGCTGCGGCTGCTGCAACTTCCGTCGCCACCCGCAACAGTGTTACCGCTTTGGGTAGGTTGACTCCCCAGGGGGAAGTTATCAAATTGTCAGCCCCTTCTGCGTCGGAGGGAGCAAGAATTGAACAGTTGCAGGTGGAAGAGGGCGATCGAGTCAGTCAAGGACAAATCATAGCAGTTCTCGATACGCGCGATCGGCTCCAAGCAATCCTCCAACAAGCCGACAAAGAAGTCAAAGTCAAACAAGCAGAATTAGCGAAAATTCAAGCAGGCGCAAAAACAGGCGTTGTCGGCGCTCAAAAAGCAGAAGTTGCCAAGTTTGAAGCACAAGTGCAAAGAGAAACCGAAGGCGAAGCAGCGAATGTCGCCCGCTTAGAAGCTCAACTGCGAAGAGAAACCGAAGCCGAACAAGCTAACGTCGCCAAATTCGAGGCCGCGCTGCAAAGAGAAACCGAAGCCGAACAAGCTAATCTTGCCAAATTTGAGGCACAACTCCAAAGAGAAACAGAGGTGCAGCAATCCAAATTGGCTAGGCTAGAAGCTCAATTGCGCGGCGAAATTGCCTCTCAAAATGCTACAGTCGATCGGCTAAAAGCCGAATTAACCAATGCCGAAGCCGAGGAACAACGCAATAAAGAACTCTCAGAAACAGGCGCAATTTCTGCTTCCGCCTACGATACCAAACGCTTAGCAGCAGAGACGGCTCGCCAGAGAGTAAAAGAAGCGCAAGCTATATTAGAAAAAACAGTGCAAACACTGCAAGAGCAAATAGTCGAAACGAAAGCAACAATCAAACAAACAGTAGAAACAGGCAAGCAGGAAATCAATCAATCCCGAGCCAATCTCCGACGCAAGTTAGAAACAGGCAGGCAGGAAATTAACCAAGCCAGAGCCACCTTAAATCAAAAGATAGAAACAGGACGAGAACAAATTAATCAAGCCGAAGCAATACTAAAACAAAAAGCAGAAACTGGCCAAGAACAAATCAATCAAGCCAAAGCAAATCTAGACCAAATTGCTGAAGTCCGTCCCGAAGACGTGCAAGCCGCCCAAGCCGCCGTCGAAAGTGCGATCGCCACCAAACAAAAAGCTCAAGTAGACTTAAATCTAAGTTACGTCAAAGCACCCGTATCCGGCTACATCCTCAAAGTTCACAGCCGACAAGGAGAAAGTGTCAACACTCAAGATGGCATCGTAGAACTAGGCGGCACCGATCAAATGTACGCCGTAGCAGAAGTTTACGAAACCGACATCGCCAAAGTGCGAAACGGTCAGCGCGCAACAGTCACCAGCCCGGTTTTTACAGGCACTGTGGAAGGAACAGTCGATCGCATCGGCAAACAAATCAGCAAAAAAGATGTCCTTAATACAGACCCCGCCGCCGACACCGACGCGAGAGTTATCGAAGTTAGAATTCGCCTCGATCCGGAATCGAGCAAGAAAGTTGCAACCCTAACAAACTTGCAGGTTGAAGTCAAAATAAATATCTAAATTTTACGTTGAGACAACTTACGGATGGGGACTCAAGCAACCGGGTATTTTACGGATATTAAGGGTTTGAATCAAATATAAGGGGAAAAAAACAGGTTTCTCAACACCCGTGCTTAAGTCCTAAAATTATTCCCTCCTAAATCTAAAATCTAAAATCTAAAATAGACTCTTATGGCAAAAATACCACTAGCTTGGGCACAATTAACCCGCGAAAGAATGCGCTTAGTAATCGCGCTAGCCGGCATTGGATTTGCTGACTTGCTAATGTTTATGCAGTTTGGATTTAGAGACGCGCTATTTGAAAGCTCCATCACCTTTCACTCGCAATTAAAAGGGGATATTTTTATCACCAGCACTCAATCTACGGCTTTAATAGCCATGAAAAGTTTTCCCCAGCGTCGCTTGTATCAAGCTTTGAGTTTTGACGGCGTTACAGCAATTAGTCCCGTATATTTAGGCTTTGGATTGTGGAAAAATCCCGACCCCAACCAGCGCAATACCCGCCAATTGATGGTAATCGGTTTTGACCCTGCTCATCCCATCTTCGATCTGCCTGAAATCCAAAATAATTTGGACAAAATCAAAATTTCGGATGTGGTTTTATTTGACCAAGCTTCCCGGCCGGAGTTTGGGCCGGTAGCAGAATATTTTAAACAGGGAAAAGTTGTTGAAACTGAAGTTGACAATCGCCGCGTTAGGGTAGATGGTTTATTTACTATAGGGGCCTCTTTCGGTGCCGACGGAAATCTTGTCACCAGCGATTTGAACTTTATGCGGATTTTTTCGACGCGGAGAACAAGAGGTTTAATCGATATAGGTATTGTTCACTTGCAGCCGGGAACAGATGTTAAGGCTGTTGTTGATAAAATGAGGGCAACTTTGCCGAAAGATGTGATAATTTCTACTAAAGAAGAGTTTGTAGATTTTGAAAAAAAATATTGGCAGGAAAGTACCTCCATCGGATTTGTTTTCACACTCGGCGCGGCAATGGGGTTTATCGTTGGGATAGTGATTGTTTATCAAATTCTTTATACTGATGTTACCGATCATTTACCAGAATACGCTACGCTCAAGGCGATGGGATATAAGGATATTTACTTTTTGGGTGTGGTGTTTCAAGAGGCTTTGATTTTGGCAATTCTTGGCTATTTGCCAGGGTTTGGAGTTTCTTTGGTGCTGTACAATTTAGGGAGAAGTGCTACGAGTTTGCCGATGTATATGACTTTGGCGAAAGCTATGACTGTTTTTATTATGACAGTTGTCATGTGTGCTGTGTCGGGGGCGATCGCAGTTAGGAAGTTGCAGGCGGCTGACCCGGCGGATATTTTTTAAGGAAGGAAGAAGGAAGAAGGAAGAAGGAAGAAGGAAGAAGGAAGAAGGAAATACCAATTACCAATTACGAATTAACAGCTACAAATTACCAATGAATACTTTACCAGTTGTCTCAATTAAAAATCTCAATCATTCCTTCGGCGAAGGACAACTTCGTAAACAGACCTTATTTGACATTAACCTAGAAATCTATCCGGGCGAAATCGTGCTGATGACTGGCCCTTCGGGGTCTGGGAAAACAACATTGTTAACCTTGATTGGAGCTTTGCGATCGATCCAAGAAGGTAGTCTTAAAATTCTCGACCAAGAATTGCGGGGAACGCCGAAAAATAAATTAGTTAAAGTCCGGCGCGACATCGGCTATATTTTCCAAGCTCACAATTTGCTCAAATGCTTGACAGCTAGGCAAAATGTGCAAATGTCTTTAGAATTGCACAGTCATCTTTCTCCCCAAGAAACTAATTATAAAATAGAGGGAATGCTGCAAGCTGTAGGCTTGGGAGAAAGAATAGATTATTACCCGGACAGTCTTTCTGGTGGCCAGAAACAAAGAGTTGCGATCGCCCGGGCATTAGTCAGCCAGCCAAAATTAGTTTTAGCAGACGAACCCACAGCAGCACTAGATAGTAAATCAGGTCGAGATGTGGTAGAAATTATGCGAGGTTTGGCAAAAGAACAGCACTGCACTATTTTGCTTGTAACCCACGACAACCGCATTTTAGACATAGCCGATCGCATTATTCACATGGAAGACGGCTACCTCGCACAAGACACATCAACAACGGTGACAACCGGCATTCTTTCGGGAAAATAATATTAATCCACTTAAACTTATTTCCGAGAACCGGGACGCTTTGCTCCTACCTTGGCAGGACTTTTCGTTGCACCTTTGGCTGGAGTTTTAGAACTACTTTTGCCACTTTTTTGACCCTTAGCTCCTACCAATTGGCTATCATTGGCATTTGTAGGTCTGCCGGCAGGCGTTCTCGTAGTCCTAAAGGTAACATTCACCCCTTCATTCGACTGTTCCAGCACCAACATCGGCGTCGGCTTGGCTTTTTGATCCCACTCAATATGAACGATGCGACCTTGAATTGTTGGCTGCCAACTGTCGTGATCGTCTGAAGGACTTAGATAAGTTTCCAAACAGTCAATAATTTGATTAATTGTCGCCGATGTTGCCTGAGTCGGCAGTTTCATCAGCTTAATTTGAATCCGAAACAGCACGCGTTTTTCTATTTTTATTGCCGGATCGCCAGTTTCGTATTCGATATCAAACATCGAATCGACTTGCCTGCCGCTGCCCGCATTCCCATTTTTATCTCCCACTGCCCCCTGAGTCGGACGCAGGGCAATACTAATTTTTTCTTTAACTTTTACCTTGATCTGGTTCACAATGGCAAAGTGAAAGACTTCTTCCGCCATCCGCATTCTCAGGTAGTCTAAATTAAAGTCTCGCGAGTGGATAAGGTCGGGATTCTTTTCCATCTTTAACATGGTTTCCAGAGCCATTTTGTATTTTTTCTGGAGTTCTCGATTTCTAAACTCCTCAAATTTGAGCTTTTTACTCAAATCGTCGAGTTTTAGCTTGGTAAACACCGCTAAACCGATAAGCAATAACAACAGTAATCCCGACCCTCCCATTAAGAGTTGGTCTGAGGACGGATCTCCGGGTTTAGCCTTTTTAGGTTTGGGAGAGGCTACTGCCAACCTTGGTTCTACAAGGATTATTTGGGTTGACATGGGCTTTTAAAGGGTAAAATTTGACGCTATATTTATACAGGACTCCAGAGTAGAGCTGGTAGTGCAACTGGATCAACCAACATTGACATCATTCCACCATCATCTTGGTACAACTGGATTTCTGCAACTGGAGCACGCACCCTCTAATTAATACTTTATCTTTAACTGCAAGCAGGTTTCCGAAATATCGGAAAATCGCGCGCTGGCACTGGCCAATAGAAATGGTGAATTGTCTGTAATATATTATACCTATACAGCTAAAAAAATGTTTGTTCGACGGTCTCCGTTTCTAGCAAAATAAAAAGAAATACACATAAATTAATAGTAACTCTGGGAGCCAGCAGCGGAAAACATCAAGGAGAACAGCCGATCGCCCGGACGATCGAGGGGCGGACGTTGGAGAGTGATAATTCCTACTGTTGGCTGACTCCCGCCGTGCCAGCCCACCGGGCGGCTTGCTGTGAAAGTCGAGCTGTGGTGCGATCGAACAACGTCTCCTTAGCTAAGATTACAGCTAATACCACCCATATTCGATCGTGACTTACGAACCCCTGCACCACAAATATCGCCCTCAGACATTTGCCGAATTAGTCGGTCAAGAGGCGATCGCCCAAACCCTCACCAGCGCCATCCTACAAGAGCGTATAGCACCAGCATATCTATTCACCGGCCCCAGAGGCACCGGTAAAACATCTAGTGCGAGAATTTTCGCCAAATCCCTCAACTGTATTTCTACGGTTGCCCCCACACCCACACCCTGCGGCAAATGCAACGTTTGCCAAGAAATTGCCCGAGGTTCGACACTAGATGTCATCGAAATTGACGCCGCCAGCAACACGGGAGTAGATAACATTCGGGATTTAATTGAAAGAGCTCAATTTGCTCCCGTACAATGCCGCTATAAAGTATATGTAATCGACGAAGTTCATATGCTCAGTACCCAGGCATTTAATGCCTTATTAAAAACATTAGAAGAGCCGCCAGATCGCGTTGTATTCGTCCTCGCCACAACCGACCCACAAAGAGTATTACCAACTATTATTTCTCGGTGCCAAAAGTTCGACTTTCGTCGCATCCCCCTCGATGCAATGATTGCCCATTTGCACAAAATTGCCAAATTAGAAAATATCAATATTGCCAGTGATGCAGTACAAATGGTTGCTCAAATCGCCCAAGGTGGTCTGCGAGATGCCGAAAGTTTGCTCGACCAACTGAGCTTATTTCAGGGTGAAGTAACAGTCGAAAAAGTTTGGGATTTAGTCGGTGCCGTCCCAGAAAATGACTTAATGGATTTGCTACAAGCTATTGATACAGATAACGCTACAGCCCTAATAGACATGACCCGACACCTCATGGATCGCGGTCGGGAACCGCTAATCGTGCTGCAAAGTCTCGCGAGCTTTTACCGAGATTTGCTAATAGCCAAAGCTGCACCGAAACGGTCAGATTTAGTAGCTTTAACATCTGCAACTTGGGAAAAACTGGGGGATTTTGCTCGCAATTGGGATGCCGAGTTGATTTTGGCAGGTCAGAAACATTTGCAAACCCACGAAGTGCAAATTAAAAACACTACTCAGCCGCGTTTGTGGCTGGAAGTAACGCTATTGGGATTGTTGCCCTCAGCAATTAGAACTCAGCAGCAACCAACAGCGGAACCATCTAAAAATATTACTCCATCACAAATTCACCCCTCCCAACCCAGGGCGGGCACGGGGGCACCGCCCCTACAATCGGGGGGAAGCCAGACATCTCATATTGAACAATCTTCAGTTCCCAATTCGCAAAATCCTCCGCCTCAATCGCCGCCTGTGGCTAATCGAATAGAAAGCACACCTGCTGCAGCGATTCCCGCACCTGTACCAACTGCTGAAACGAATCAAACAAATTATTCACCGACTAATTCAGGCGATGAAATCGATTTAAATCGAGTGTGGGAACAGGTACTTGACCGCGTGCGACCGAATGGCACTCAAGCACTGCTTCGCCAACATGGACAGCTAGTAATTTTTAGCAATGAGGCTGCTTATGTTAAGATTAGTTCGCAGCCGTTGCTCGATATGGTTAAAGGCAAAGTAGCTAATCTTGAAGAAGCTTTTTTGCAAGTTTTTCACCGTCGAGTAATAGTAAAATTGGGATTGACAAATCCCGCTGAAACTAATAGTTCCCGCGCCAAGAATTTGGCAACTTCTAACGGACGTGTTGGCGAAAATCCTAGGAATTCTACTCCTGCGGATGATGCGGGCCAACAGGTGCAAAACTCGGCGGATTCTGAGATTACAGATAATTTTTTGGGGAATGGTGGAGAAGAACAAAAATACCCGCCAGCGGCTGAAAATACCGCCGTTAATGTGCCGGCAATTTATGAATCGCGATCGCTCACAAACGGCTCTACAGACTCTCAAAATGACTTTAACGCTCAGGCTATAGCGGTGCGTGCTGATGCTCAAGATGTCGCGAATACGGCTAGGCAATTGGCTGCTATGTTTGACGGGGAAGTAGTCGATTTGTCGGATGACTTGGAGATTTGGGAGTCGGAAACTTTTAGATTGGAACCTGAACCGGATTTTCCCGAGTTATCTTCTGAGTTAGATGAGGATGAGATCGTAGATTTTTAAATCTGTTAGATACCCGACTTCTTGAAGAAGTCGGGTATCTAAGCGACGGTTTCAATTTGTCGGTATTATCAATATTTCGAGTGAAAACTTTTAAGCTGACTCTGGCTTGGGCAGCGAAGACGGAAGTACCAACAACTCGGCGGTCGATCGCTTCTCGACCATTTCCTTAGTAATCGTACACCGGGCAACATCCTTGCGCGACGGCAACTCGTACATTACATCCAACATCAATTCTTCGACAATTCCGCGCAGCGCCCGTGCTCCAGTTTTGCGGCGGTATGCCTCCTGGGCGATCGCCCGAATTGCCTCCGGCTTAAAGTCCAACTGCACATTATCCATCTTCAGCAGCTTTTGATACTGCTTAACCAAAGCATTTCGGGGCTCAGTCAAAATCGCCATCAGCGTTTCCTCATCCAGCGGTTCCAACACCGCCGCCACTGGCACCCGCCCGATAAACTCAGGAATCATCCCAAACTTCACCAAATCATCCGGTTCCAGTTGCTTGAGTACATCAGCAGCCCGCTTTTCCTTCGGCTGAGCTTCTCCGGGCTGAATAAAACCCATTGACTTTTTGCCAGTTCTCTGCTCTATTACTTTCTCCAGACCGACAAAAGCACCGCCACAGATAAACATGATATTGCTAGTGTCAATTTGGATGCAGTCTTGGTAGGGATGCTTGCGGCCGCCTTGGGGAGGTACATTGGCGATCGTCCCCTCCAGCATTTTCAGCAGCGCCTGCTGCACGCCTTCACCCGACACATCCCGCGTAATCGATGGATTCTCGCTCTTGCGGGCTATTTTGTCAATTTCATCAATATAAATAATTCCGCGCTGCGCCTCTTCCACGTCCATATCTGCCACTTGCAGCAGCCGCAGCAAAATATTTTCCACATCTTCCCCGACATAGCCCGCTTCCGTCAGCGTCGTCGCGTCAGCCACCGCAAACGGCACGTCTAGCATATCCGCCAACGTCTGAGCCAGCAGAGTTTTTCCGCAGCCCGTCGGCCCGATTAACAAAATATTCGATTTTTGCAGTTCTACTTCTTCCGGCGGGTGCTTGCCACTATTTTTGGCATGGATAAAGCTCAGGCGCTTGTAGTGGTTGTAAACAGCCACCGAGAGCACCTTTTTCGCCTCATTTTGCCCGATCGCGTTTTCGTCGAGGTAATTTTTAATTTCCCTCGGCTTGGGAATTTGGCTCAGGGACATACTTTTGCCCGAGCTACCGCGGCGCTTTGGCGTCGTTTCCTGCTTCGGAGCCACCGCAGCAGCAGGCACTGCACTCGAATCAAACAACTCCTCATCTAAAATTTCATTGCACAAGTCTACGCATTCGTCGCAGATATACACCCCGGGCCCTGCGATCAACTTGCGTACTTGCTCTTGAGACTTGCCACAAAACGAACATTTTAGATGGGAGTCGTACTTAGACATAACAGCCTCTTAATTCAGTGCAGTGACATTCTCTCCCGCCGCCGGAAGGTTTTCTTTAGCGATAACTCGATCGACCAAACCGTAATTTTTGGCTTCCTCGGCTGACATAAAAAAGTCGCGCTCTGTATCAGCCTCTAATTTGTCGATCGGTTGACCTGTGTGGTGCGCTAGCAGTTGATTCAGCTTACGCTTATGATAAAGGATTTCTTTGGCTTGAATCTCAATATCAACTGCTTGACCTTGAGCACCTCCAAGCGGCTGGTGGATCATAATCCGGGAACTCGGAAGAGACATCCGCTTACCGTGGGCTCCTGCTGTCAGTAGAAATGCGCCCATACTCGCTGCCAAACCGTAACAAATCGTTACCACATCTGGGCGGATTTGCTGCATTGTGTCATAAATTGCCATGCCGGCTGTCACCGAGCCGCCGGGGGAATTTATGTACATTTGGACATCTTTTTCTGGGTCTTCGGCATCTAGATACAATAGCTGAGCCACTATCGAGTCAGCAACTTCGTCGGTTACGGGAGTTCCTAAAAACACAATTCGCTCCCGCAGCAAGCGCGAGTAAATGTCAAAAGCCCGTTCGCCCATCCCCGACTGTTCTAGTACCATCGGCACTACATTGCTGGGGCTGGAACTGACATCAAAATCGTTATAGCTTGTAATTAGGTAATTGGAAGATTGAGATACAACCATAAGACACCAGTCAAGGATTCTAGACAATTTGCTGCTGCTGATGAAAGCTTTAAATTAAGCCGCCAGCTTTTAACTATTATGCCTCTTCTGAACGGATATCGGGGGAATGGGGAGTTTTGAGTTTTGAAAGTGCTTTCTGCGGTGGGCGCAACGCTGGAGTGACTCGCAAGGCTCGCGGGGTGAATGAGTTATAATACTTACTGGTAAATCATCGCTGCTTCTAGTGGACACCGCGAGCTTTTAGTAAGGATCGGGCGCACCCGGAGCTTGTAGTTAAGGCTTGGGTGCGCCGTTAAAATCGCGGTTCATTTCATGCCCCCAATTAGGACATTTGAACACATTAAGTTCTATTCTTCGCCTACGACTTCCACTTCAACGCTCGTGGCTGCTTCTGCTGAATCTTCAGCGTCTGATTCTTCTGATTCTGCAGCAGCAGGAGTCAGAGAGCCTTCAGGTACGAGTTCGATTGTTCCTTTTTCTTCCAACCATTTCAGGGTTTTTTGTTTGAGCAAGTCTTCTGCTACAAATTCCTGCAACCTTTGGGGGTCAAAATCTCCTTTGGGAAACTGCTTTCTGATTTTTGCTACTTCGGCTGCTACTTCTGCTGGTTCAACAGATAAGGATTCCAGCTTGGCTACTTCTGCCAGAGCTAAATTCTGCTTGAGGCGATCGATTGCTTCCGGGCGCGAGCGTTCCCGCATCGGGCCCATATTTTCTTCGGTAAACAGTTGGTTGATATCTATGCCGTAATTTTTCAATTGGACGGCTTGTTGATTCAACAAATAATCGATTTCGCGATCGACCATTGTTTCTGGGATTTCCACGTCTATTAGCTGCGCGAGGGCTGCTGATATAGCTTTTTCCTTATTAGCTGATGTCTTGTTTTCTTGGTCTGCTTTAAACCGAGTTTCGAGCGATTCGCGCAGTTCTGCTAAAGTTTCAAACTCGCTGACTTCTTGGGCGAAGTCGTCGTCCAACTCCGGCAATTCTTTTTCCTTAAGTTCTTTGAGAGTAATCGTAAAGACTGCGGGTTTTCCTGCTAGTTCTTCACTGCTATACTCATCTGGGAACTGCACGGAAACTTCTCTAGTTTCTCCTGGATTCATCCCGATCATGCCTTGGATAAAGCCCGGTACAAACTGATTTTCCGATAATTCTACTTGAAAATCTTCTGCTTGACCGCCGGGAATTTCTGCGGGAGTTTCGCCTTCTGGTGCTTCCGCAAATCTACCGGAGAAATCAACCAAAGCCATGTCTCCCAACTGAGCCGGCCGGCCTTCTACGGGGATTAAAGCAGCTTTGTCCGATCGATATTTTGCCAGTACCTCATCTACCTGAGCCTCATCATACTTAGCTTCTTCTGCTTGAAGCTGCAAACCTGTGTACTGACCCAGTTTCACTTCGGGTTGTACGTCAACCTTCGCTGAAAAAATCAGAGGCTGTTCTGGATCGAACTTAGCTAGTAATTCTTCAAACTCGGTGCGAAGTTCAAAACTGCCAATTGCAGCAATTTTTTCTTGTTCGAGGGCTTTTTGCAGGGAATCATTAATCAAATTTTCCAAAGCCGTCGCCTTCAAACGAGTCTGGCCTAGGCGCTGTAGCAAAACTTGACGGGGAACTTTGCCTTTGCGGAACCCAGGAATATTAACCTCGCGAGCAAATTGTTTAATTACTTGCTCGTAAGCTTGTTTTGACTTTTCTGACGGTACTTCGATTTCCAGACCAATTTGGCTAGCTGGAAGTTTTTCCTGGGTTACTTTCATCGGCTTTTGTGATATTTAACAATAGTGTAATAAAATACATACAAATCTGACTTTGCCTGCATTTTAATTTTGTACGCTTTGACTCGTAACGGCACAACTACAACACCTTTACCGGATGAGACTGTAAGTCCTTGCCGGCTACTTTTTTGGCTCTTGCCAAATAGTTTTGGTTTGAGGATACTAGCTTTTGCTGCTAGGAATGTGGAGGTTAAGTCCACTAATTGCCGATGCACCATAGCACATATCGCCCTGTGATGTCAATCTTGCCGCCCTCTGCGGCTAGTTAAAGTCAATGGATGCGCCTGCGAAAATGCAGATATATCGCAAAACTTAACCGGATGCGGATTGGGCGTGGGCGAGCGGCAAAAGATGCTAAACTGGCATTGGCTACGATCGCACGGATCGATCGGGAAGTTCGATCGCCCTTTTAGGTTAACTGCACCATTGCTATCCTCTCATGCTCCTGATATCGCATAACATTAATTAAGTTTGATATTGAGAATTGCAGTTATTTAAATTTTTGATTTCGATCCTTTAGACTTTAATTTTTGGAGGAAACTAATTTGTCTCAATCCTATCGAGTTGCCATTTTAGGAGCTACCGGCGCAGTCGGTGCCGAGTTGCTAGAACTATTGCACAGCCGGAGTTTTCCGATTTCTAAGTTGAAGCTGCTGGCTTCGGAACGTTCAGCAGGCACAACTTTGCCTTTTGGCGGCGAGATGCTGCCGGTCGAAGCAGTTTCGGCGCGATCGTTTGATAATGTAGATTTGGTACTCGCCTCTGCCGGCGGCTCTACTTCTAAGTTATGGGCTCCGCAAGCGGTGGCAGCCGGGGCAGTGGTAATTGACAATTCTAGCGCTTTCCGCATGGATGCGACGGTACCGCTAGTGGTTCCCGAAGTCAATCCCCAAGCAGCAGCAGCTCACCGAGGTATAATTGCTAATCCCAACTGCACGACTATTTTGATGGCAGTTGCCGTTTGGCCACTTCACAAAGTTAGGCCGATACAGCGCATCGTTGTAGCGACTTACCAGTCTGCCAGCGGGGCGGGGGCAAGGGCAATGGAGGAAATGAAAGCTCAAGCAAGAGCTATTTTGCAGGGGGAAACGCCCAAAACAGATATATTTCCATACCCGTTAGCATTTAATTTGTTTCCGCACAACACCCCGATTAACGATTTGGGGTATTGTGAAGAAGAGATGAAAATGGTAAACGAAACTCGGAAGATATTTGGTACGGACGAGATTAAAATTACGGCAACTTGCGTGCGGGTTCCCGTACTACGGGCTCATTCGGAAGCGATTAATCTAGAGTTTGCAGAGCCTTTTAGCGCGAGCGAGGCCCGGGAAATCTTAAAGCAGGCAAGCGGGGTTAAGCTGGTAGAAGACTGGCAAGCTAATTATTTCCCGATGCCTGCAGAAGCCAGCGGTAAGGATGAGGTGTTAGTTGGCAGGATTCGTCAAGATATTTCTCACCCCTGCGGGTTGGAAATGTGGCTGTCGGGCGATCAAATCCGCAAAGGGGCGGCTTTAAATGCGGTGCAGATAGCTGAGTTGCTGGTAGAAAAAAATTTGTTGCGAACCCAAGTGGCGGCGGCTTCTAATTAGGGGGAACCCTGGCAATTGGGAAATTCAAATTGGGGATTTTAGATAAACCTTTCATCTGAAATCTAAAATTTAAAATCAAAAATCAACAGTCTAAAATCGGAGAAAGTGTGGTAAAGTTTGGACGGGTTCTGACTGCAATGATTACGCCGTTTAAGGAAGACGGCAGTGTTAACTATGCGGTAGCAGAACAATTGGCAGTTCATTTAGCCGATCGCGGTACAGATAGCTTGGTAGTGTGCGGCACTACTGGCGAGTCTCCCACTATGACCTGGGATGAAGAGTACGAATTATTTCAGGTGGTACAAAAGGCGGTGGTCGGTAAGGCGTTGGTAATCGCAGGAGCCGGATCGAATTCTACTTCAGAAGCAGTCGCAGCTACCCAAAAAGCAGCTAAACTCGGGTTAGATGGCTGTTTGCAGGTGGTTCCTTATTACAACAAACCCCCGCAAGAAGGTTTATACAATCATTTTCGGGCGATCGCGCAATCTGCTCCTGAATTGCCTATAATGTTATATAACATCCCCGGTCGCACTGGTCAGAATATGTTGCCGGAGACGGTGGCTCGATTGGCAGAAATCCCCAACATTGTGGCCGTAAAAGAAGCAAGTGGCAACTTGGATCAAACAAGTCAAATTCGGTGCTTGACATCCCCTGAATTTGCCATCTATTCTGGAGATGATTCCCTAACTTTGCCAATGCTGGCGGTAGGAGGATCTGGTGTAGTTAGCGTAGCCAGCCATCTGGTAGGAGAGCAACTGCAACAGATGATTAAAGCTTTCGAGGCCGGTCAAGTTCAAGTCGCTACCCAGATTCACTTGCAACTTTTTGACCTGTTTAAAGCTCTTTTTCTCACCACAAATCCCATTCCCGTCAAGACAGCTCTCAAACTTCAAGGCTGGGATGTAGGCTCCACCCGTCCGCCCCTGTGCGATCCGCCCGTTGAGGTAACTCAAAAGTTAAAGGACGTACTGAGTCAGCTAGCAGCAGTATCAGCTAGCAAGACGAGCGAGAACGAGTTTTCAGACAACTGAATATTGGTTGTTATCAGTCATTAGTTCTGAGTCATCAGTCATTAGTAATTAAGTGTTAGTAAGTAGCTAACAGTCAAGGATTAAAGACTGAAGATAGAAGAATGAAGACCCAAGACAACTGACTGTACGGGATAGTAAAACCCGCCAGGGAGTTTTCCATAAATATTTGGAAAAATATCGCCCTACCAACGAACAGTAGACAAAAGACGAAAGACGACAGACCACAGACCACAGACCAATAACAAAAATAACTAACAAAGGATACGCATGATCAAAAATACAACTGCATCTGCTCTAAAAGTAATTCCCCTCGGCGGGCTGCACGAAATCGGTAAAAACACTTGTGTGTTCGAGTACGGCGACGAAATAATTCTTTTAGATGCCGGTTTAGCGTTCCCGACAGATGGAATGCACGGGGTAAATATTGTCCTCCCAGACATGACTTACCTGCGGGAAAACAGCCACAAAATTAAAGGTATGATCGTGACTCACGGTCACGAAGACCACATAGGTGGCATCCCTTATCACCTCAAACAATTTGAAATTCCGGTCATTTACGGCCCCCGTTTGGCGATGGCTTTGCTAGCCGGAAAATTGGAAGAAGCGGGAGTGTCTCACCGCACTGAATTGAGAACGGTTCGACCCAGGGATACTGTAAGAATTGGCAAGAATTTCTTAGTCGAATACATCCGCAACACTCACTCGATGGCCGACAGTTTTACTGTGGCAATTCACACTCCCGTCGGAATTGTGATCCACACCGGCGACTTTAAAATTGACCACACTCCTGTAGACGGCGAGCATTTTGATTTGCAAAAGCTAGCGGAGTACGGTGAGAAAGGCGTGCTGTGCTTGATCAGCGATTCTACTAACTCGGAAGTTCCCGGTTTTACCGCTTCGGAAAGTTCTGTGGCGCCGAATTTAGATAGAATTATCGCTCAAGCACCCGGACGGGTAATGCTGACGACTTTTGCTTCGTCGGTACACCGATTGCAAATTGTTTTGGACTTGGCTAAGAAAAACAATCGGTATGTCGGAGTGGTTGGCCGGTCGATGCTTAACGTCATCGCTCACTGCCGCAATCTCGGCTACATCAAATGCGAAGATAGTATTTTCAAACCGCTGAAAGAAATCCGCAATTTGGCTGAAGACAAGGTTTTAATTTTAACTACAGGTTCCCAAGGCGAACCGATGGCGGCGATGACTCGCATTGCTAACGGCGAACATCACGAACTGAAAATCAGAAAGGGCGATACAGTCATTTTCTCAGCTAATCCGATTCCGGGAAATACGATCGCAGTGGTAAACACGATCGATAAACTGATGATGCTGGGAGCACACGTGGTTTACGGCCGCGACAAAGGCATTCACGTTTCGGGCCACGGCTGTCAAGAAGACCAAAAGTTAATGATTAACATGACTCGTCCCAAGTTCTTCTTGCCAGTGCACGGGGAACACCGGATGCTGATCCAGCACTCCAAGACGGCTCAAAGCATGGGCATTCCCGCTAGCAATATGGTGATTATTGATAACGGCGATGTCGTAGAATTAACTGAAAATTCAATGCGAGTCGCTGGTCAAGTGCCTTCAGGAATTGAATTAGTAGATTCTTCTCGATCGGGCGTTGTCAAAGCCAGCGTCCTCAAGGAACGTCAGCAGTTGGCGGGAGATGGCGTTGTAACTGTAGCGGCGGCTTTGAATTGGGAAGGCAAATTAGTTGCCAAACCAGAAGTTCACTTGAAAGGTGTAGTGACATCAGCCGATCGCGCGGAGGTGATCAAATTAATCACTCAAACCATTGAAACAGTTTTGAGCGATCGCTGGTCAGAATTTGTCAAACCCGCCACTTCAGACTCGCAAGTTGATGTTGACTGGGTAGGAGTGCAAACGCAAATAGAAAAGGCTATTCAGCGAGTGATGCGCCGGGAACTTCAAAGCAATCCGCTACTGGTATTTCTGATGCAGATTCCTGAAGAAGCAGTGCGATCGGAAAAAGTAGCAGCATCTCCCGGTTCCCTGGAAGCACCTAAGCTATTATCCTCCCCATCATCGGCAACGCCATCATCGGCATCATCCCCATCCTTGCCATCTCCTGCCAATCAGGTGACAGGCCGGCGCCGTCCCCGGACTGCTGCAAGGGCAGCTTCTTAGGGCAGTAATTCTCGGACGTACTGCGAACCAAGAAAGGAGTTTTAGGTTTTGTAGTTGCGCTTGGATGCCCAAGCGCAACTACAAGCCTAGATTTGATTTCATAAATAGATTTCCTCACTAAGTGAGGGAATTGTTTTTAACCGCAGATAAACGCAAATGAACGCAGATAGTAATTAATTCTATCTGCGTTCATCTGTGTTTATCTACCACCATCTGCGGTTGCAAAATCAGCCACCAGCAACTGCTGGAACAATGCTGACTTCATCGCCATCTTGGAGAGCCGTTTTTGAGCCATCCAAAAAGCGTATGTCTTCGCTGTTGACGTAGAAGTTGAGAAATCTGCGGGGTTCTCCTTTTTCGTCGCACAGGCTTTTTTTGATGCCGGGACAATTTGTTTCCAGCGATTCAATTAGTTCGGAAATGTTATCGCCGGCGCATTCGATGGTGGCTTGATTGTTGGTAAATTTTTGCAGGGGAGTGGGAATTAAAACTTTGACGGTCATTTTTTTAGTCCTTAGTCAGTAGTCATTTATTAGTTATTAGTCCTCAGTCATTAGTCCTCAGTAATCAGTCAGTAGTCATCAGTCAACAGCTTAACAACCAATGACTAATGACTACCGACTACTGACTAATAGCTGTTAAACCGAAACTTGTTGCCATTCTAAGCGTTCGAGCGTGCGGGCGCGTTCTAGGGCGCGCTCGAACGCTTCTAGTTTCGGTTCGAGGGTGATGGGTTCGCCGATGTAGCCTTGAACTGCTTCTTGCGTTTTCAAACCGTTGCCGGTAATGTAAGCGACAGTGGTTTCATCGGGATTGATTTTACCTGCTTCTACGAGTTTCTTCAAGACTGCGATTGTTGTGCCGCCTGCGGTTTCAGTGAAGATGCCTTCGGTTTCTGCTAGCAGTTTCATGCCTTCGATGATTTCGGTGTCGCTGACGGATTCAATGTTGCCGCCTGTTTTGCGGGCGATTTCCAAGGCATACATACCGTCGGCTGGATTGCCGATCGCGATCGACTTAGCAATTGTATTCGGTTTCACCGGTTTCACGAAATCACGGTTTTCGCGGAATGCTTGGGCGATGGGGGAACAGCCGTCAGCTTGGGCACCGCTGAACCGTACTTTCTTTTCATCAACTAAACCGACTTCGATGAATTCATTAAAGCCTTTGTAAATTTTTGTGAACAAAGAGCCGGAGGCGAGGGGAGCGACGATGTGATCGGGCAATTGCCAGCCTAGCTGTTCGGCAACTTCGTAGCCGAGGGTTTTTGAGCCTTCGGAATAGTAGGGACGCAAGTTGATATTGACAAATCCCCAGCCATGTGTATTGGCGACTTCGCAACAGAGGCGGTTAACTTGGTCGTAGTTGCCGTGAACTGCCATGACAGTTGGATTGTAAATCAGAGTGCCTAGGACTTTGCCTGCTTCTAAGTCGGAGGGGATGAACACTACGCAGTCGAGTCCGGCGTGGGCGGCGATCGCAGCCGTAGAGTTAGCTAAATTGCCGGTGCTGGCACAGGATACCGTTGTGAAACCCAATTCTCTGGCTCTGCTGAGGGCGACTGACACCACTCTGTCTTTAAAGCTCAGAGTGGGCATATTGACGGCATCGTTTTTAATATAAAGATTTTTTAGACCGAGGCGGCGCGCCAAGCGGTGGGATTTTAATAGAGGAGTCATCCCAGTGCCGACATCAATGACGTTATCTGTAGCGACTGGTAAAAATGCGCGGTAGCGCCAGATCGAGTTGGGGCCGGCTTGGATGGTTTGGCGAGTGACGGTGCGGCGGATGGCGTCGTAGTCGTACTTGACTTCAAGCGGGCCAAAACAGCAATCGCAGACGTGCTTGGCTTGGAGTTCGTACTCTTCACCGCATTCTTTACATTTAAGGGCTGTGAAGGTTGCTGCTGTGGATTGGGTTCTGGTCGCCTGGGTCATAGCTCAACTCTCTAGTTTTGCGATGTTTTCTTAGTCTTGTGCAAGATTAGCACGGTCAATTTAGCCCGTCAACCATACCCGATTTTTTTAGTCGGGATTAATTTTTCAGTTACTTTTGAGTTAAACAGTAGTGTATTTAACTTTGATATTTGGGCGAGCAGAACGCCCACTCCACAAGGATTTGACTTGTTTTCAGGCTCTGGCTGGGAATCCAGATTGTCAGGCCCGCACGCGAGCCCGATCGAGATCAAGGATGATTTGCCGACGGAATTGTTACAAAACTTAATAAATCTTTTTTGGGATCAGAATTGGGCAGTCGTGCGATCGAACACAACTACAAAACCTCGAATTTTTGATTAACCAACTTACCCTAGCCGCCGCTGACGGGGGGGATGAGTACAACTTCGTCGCCGTCTTGGAGGATGGTGTCGGGGGAGACGAATTCCAGGTTAAGGCCGAAGCGGGTGCGATCGCGCCATTGTTCTAATTGAGGATATTGGGCGATCGAGCTTTCGAGCACTTGAGACACTGGGGTTTCGGGAGGAAGTTCTAATGTAAGTTCCGAAACGCCGTAGGCTTCACCGAAGGCGGCGAAAAGTTTAACGGTGATGGTAATCAAAGAGTTAGACACGGCTGTTGAGTGCGATCGACGGTTTGGCAATTATCAACTACACCATACAATTAATTAGGAATTAGGCGCACCGAGGCTTAGAATTGAAAGCGGCAACCTCTAGTTAAGTTTTACCCCAGCGGGTAAAGATGATAGTTGATTGCAGCAAAAAGTCTTAACAAGATTGTATGCCGATCGCTCTCACCAACCAGGCGTTAGAAGCTGTTGGCATCCAGTTAGATGCAGCTAGCTAAGGTCTAGTTGGCTGCTGTTGAGGCTAATGCGAGAATATTTTTTGAGGATGCGGTATAGATACTTTACGGTAATTGTGGGAGAGTACAAAAAGCTCGCACTACATTTAGCAGGCAACAACGCAGACAAGGCCTTGTCAACCCGCTTCTCCTGACAAAAAATCAGGTTATCAAGTGCGGGCTGGAATTGCCAAACCTTTGCCCTGCTTAGTAAGCTAGCAGTTCTATCTAAGAAGAATACTGAAGTTAACGCGATAGAAATATATGGCAAATAACGATTTTAAAGTGCTTCAAATTATTGAAGCTAAAGGCTGGTATGCCTTTGGGAGTACGAAGCAAAGCCAGCACGTTGAGAGATGGGTAAGACCAGTCGTGTGTTGGGTTTTAATAGAAGATAAAAAAAAGCGACGGGTTGTGACAGCTACCGCTAGCTATCAGATCCAGATTGACGACAAAGAAGTCGAGTTCTTTGCCCACGAAAGCGAAATTCAAGATCTGGAGAGTCTTCCGAAGTCTGTCTCGGTATCGGAATTTCTGAAAACAGAAGATTGAGAGAAGGACAGAAGGAGATAATTTAACAAGTCATTAATTATTCCTTAGTGATTCCTTAAACTTGCTGTCGGATTCTATTGGAATTAAAGGCAGAAGCTCTAGATTGGGGACAGGGGTAGACGAGGACAGGGCGAGAATTTATACTTTTGCCTTGCCTTCTACATCTTGTCGCCAATGCCTCAAGTAGCCCAAAAAATAAAGAGGCCGGAAAATTGCTGGCAATGCCAACACGCTTCCGACCTTGCTGAATAACAGGGTATGCATATGTTTTTAAAGTATGGCAGGCAGGCTTTTGAGATATCAAGAGGACTATTGCAATCACCCACTTTTGCTTTTAGGCTGTGTTTGCAAGGTTCATATCATTTTAGACTGAAAATTTGAAAATAGAGAGGGGCGATGGTTACAGGTTAAGGATTCTAGCTATTTATCTGTAGCGGGTGCTACAAAAAATGGTGGCATTTGCGGACGATCGCACATTCTCGCTAAATTGTTTGCACTCAAAGCTGAAAGTTCGATCGCCCGCTGCCACCGCTGCGACATCAAACCCCACTAGCGACAGGTTCAGGCATCTGCTGCCGCATCCGCCGCCCCAGCAGGGCCATCCGCACGCCGCCGGCAGGCCCTAAAGTCACCCCTCGGCGTTTGGGTTGTACGGGCTTTTTCTCGGTCAATACAAGGTCGAAATTCCGCAAAATGGTTGCCAGCACGAGTTTCATCTCCAACTGCGCCAGCGCCAAGCCGATACAGCGGCGGCTGCCGCCTCCAAAGGGCAAATACTCATAAGGCGAGAATTGCCTCTCCAAAAACCGTTCCGGTTTAAATTGCAGCGGTTCTGGATACAAATCCTCCCGTCTGTGGGTCAAATAAATCGAGCCGACGACAACCGTGCCCGCTTCGAGTTGATATCCCATCAGTTCCACGGGCGCGATCGCTTCTCGCGCAAACGTCAGCATTCCCACGGGGTAAATTCGCAGCGTCTCCTGACAAACTGCACTCAGGTAAGGTAAGCGGAAAATCTCCATCGGGTCGGGATTTTCCCCCAAACTGTCCAATTCTTGCAGCAACTTCTGGCGCACCGAGGGCAAGTGGTGAATCCAGTAAAACGCCCAAGCTAGGGCCGTTGCTGTGGTTTCGTGGCCTGCAAACAGCAGCGTCATCAACTCGTCGCGCAATTCTTCATTGGTCATTGGTTGCCCGTTTTCGTCGCGGGCGGCCATCATTAAGCTGAGAATGTCGGTGCGGTTGGCGTCTGGTTGCTGTCTGCGTTCTTCAATTTCCGCGTCGATCAGTGCGTCAACTTTCCGCTGCCGCTGTTTCATGCGTCCCCAAGGACTCCAAGATCCCCAATCTTGCTGCATCCAGCCGAAAAACAGCATACTCGATCGCAGGGGAGAGTTGGTCATATCGAGGACTGAGGCAAGCAGTGGTCTGAGTGCTTGTAACCGCGGCCCGTCATCCATGCCGAAGACAGCTTGCAAAATTACCCGCATGGTGACTTCCTGCATCGCGCTGCGGGCCACAAAAGGTCGATCGACCGACCATTTGCTGGCAACATCTTGAGCTATATCGCAAATTAGTTGGCCGTAATTCCGCATCCGTTCCCCGTGAAAGGGTGGCATCAATAATTGGCGCTCGCGTTTGTGCCTTTCTCCTGAGAGCATAATCATGGATTGTTCTCCCAGCATGGGTTTGAGAATACTATTCAGCCGGCCTGGAGCGTGAAACGCGATGCTGTTGAGCATCTCCTGGACAGCTTGCGGGTGGTGGATCATCACCAATGGTTTCCCGTTGTTCACTTGAGCTGTGAAAATGTCCCCGTATTGTTTGGCACATTTATCCATGAATGTCAGGGGATCGCCAATCCATTGAATTAGCTGCACAAGGGGTGGAGCTTTGGGGCCGTTAGGTAGTGTCATAGGAGTTACCGGGGTTTGGGTTACAGGACTTAGCAGTATCAACAAATTTCAAAGGGTTTGAAGGTTGGTTCAATCCCTCCCAACCCTTGTTTTTAAGGGGAGAATTGCGTAAGTCCCATCTCCAATAATTTTAATAGCTTATTCTCGAACGGTACTCAAAATATCCTCTCCAAGCTCTGTAAAACGAACAGTTTTGATTTGCCAAGGAGCATAACTGGTTAAAGTTTGGCGCACGCCCCCGAACAAACCTAACATCTGACAACTGGACAGATTTTGCAATTTCTGCCGCGAATTTCCGGAGGCTCGCAGATCCACGGTAGCTATTCCGAGGTTGCGATCGATCTTGAGGCGATAACCAGCCAAACCAAGACTATCGAAAATCTGCTGCTTTAACACTTCATTAACCGCCGATGACATTAACTGGATCTCTGGACCTGTAACTGTTTCCGGCTTCAGAGTTTGACACAAATTATCTACCTTATAAACCGTAACGGTGGCAGTATTTTCTGAGAGGGCAGCACTGCCTAAAACTGAGTCAACAGAGTTAGAAGGTGGCGTTAATTGACTAGATCGAGTCTCAATTTGATTTCCCATTAGTTGTAAGTGTGGGAACTGACGCGCGCTTGCTGGGAATTGCCTCTGGTTTTCGGCCGAGTTAGCTGCATCATAGCTAGAACAACTGCTAGCGCCAGTCAGAATTAATCCAGTCGCTAAATACCCGAACTGTTTGCAGATACGGTTCATAGTTTTTAATACTCAACGTTAGTGTACCGAGGATGAACTTTGGTGGTAGAAAGCACTTACTCCCTGATTACACTCACTTAGAAGTATTTCTAGGTATCCCTAATCCGGAGATGAAAACAAGTTAAGAGTTCTGGTTAATACATTCAATTTAGTGTTCGATCAGGCACATAGGGTAATACCCCTCATCTGTGTAACCCAGGCGTCTCCGTATCTCAGCAGATCAAGCTAGCGACCTAGAGCCTAAGTGATACCAAATACCGTGTCAGTGGTCTGATGTACCGTTGCAATTCGAGCCATCCCAATGTCTGAGACCAAGAGCCTCTTTCCGGTTTGCGACAGCCTGAGTTGGATTAGTAGTAATGACAACATAATTCAGACTGGCGGGCGCATTTTAAGCTCGCCTTCGCAGCGCTTTTTTAACAGCGCCGAAATCGCCGTTAGAGGGAATGTGCAAGTCGCGAACGATATCAAAACTTACGAATCAAGAGCAAAGAAACCGGGTTTTTTAACCAGGCATAAGGGCTGCAACGAAGTATTTCCGTAAAAAAACTGCTTTCTGGTCAAATCGTGAATCACATAATTCCCCAGTCAGCCGATCTGTAACGAACAGGCGTGTCAAGGGTGTTATCGCAGCGTTCGCTGATTTTGTGCCAAATCTCATAAAACACAGTGAAAACATCATGAAACAGCAATTATTGACAAAAGTTTTGCTGGCAACAGCGATCGCCCTCACCGGCCTGACGGTTGCTTCTCAACCGAGTTACGGTCGGCGAGCACAGGGGGAAAGTGGATTTTGGTGCAGTACCTCGACCGGTGCGCCGGTGACGGTGTACCAAAACGCTCAAGGTGCCGTAGAGCCTTGGATTGAGTGGACTTCCGATTATTTCTCCGGTTCTGGGTACGATCCGGCAACTCGGTGTCAATTAGTGAGTCAACGCCTCGAAACCTATCGCCGCCGACGAATGCTTAAGTACATTACTGCAGGCCAAATGAACGGCCAGAACGTCATATGCACGGCGAATCAAGTCAATGGGCTGTGTCAAAATTTGATTTATACCCTCAGACCCGGCCAAGACCCGATCGGCTCTTTGTATAATTTGTTGGCTTGGCGCCAAGGATATGTCGGGATGCCGTCTTTTGATGAAACCAGTAAAATTCCTTACATTGATGTCAGGGAAAAGCTAGGGGAAAAAATGGATGATGAGGCGCAACTGCCCCCTTTTTCCCCGCCGTCGGGAATGCCTTAAAGATGGAAAAATTTTCCATTTCGTCACCAATTCCAAGGGTGGATGTGGAAAACTTGGCACGTTAAACAGCGGTACGCATCCAGACGGGGAAATCTTGGGGTTCGGGGACGATCGTCCGGCAGCAGGGCCACACCTATAGAGTGCTGACTAGCTGGTAGGTTGTGGCGATCGGACAATGGTCACCGACGACGGTCTCCTCCACCCACTGCTAGGAGTTCTGAGGCGGCTGGGCGATATCGATCTGGCGAGCGTTCAGTTTCCCAGCGCGATCGAGTATAAAATAGCACCATTCAGCAGCGAGCCAGGAGCGGTGTCAGATCCCGTGCTGGCAGTCTCCTAGGGTTGCTGAGGTTGGGGCTTGGGCGGCGGGGCGGGCTTCGTTTCGGTGCTGCTACCCAAATCTTTGTCTCAAGGTTATAGCTTGGGCTATACAAATGAGGTTAAAATCGGCATGAGTGGCAGCCCGATTTTTAATGTCAAAGGTTTCTTGGTTGGGATTAACGGTAGGGGCAAGTATCGAGATCCAAATTTTGGCGTCTATGCTTTTGAAGATGGAAGTGATATCAAATTCGGTAGCATCGAAATTAATATTACCCACAGCTTTCGACACGGCAGTGCCGTTTCCCTACCGCGATTAATTGTAGGGAAACATCAGTGCCGTTTCCTCTATATCATTCCGATGTACCCGGATTTGATATGAATTAATAGCGGAATTATGGAAGAAAATGGTTAAATCCAGTTGGGGAATTCCGCTCGGTATATACTTGCAGTTCGCCTCGTCTTATCTAGGGAGTTATCGATGAATGTGTGGAGTTTGCGGTTTGACGCGCTAACAATCATCTTGACAGGTGCATTAACAGTGACGGCGGTTGTCAGCCAACAATATGCTGCCTGTGCCAAAACAGCCGAAGAAATTGCCCAGCTAGCGACCTTGACAACTGTGGAAGTCAACAATACGCTGGGTTTTTTTGCTAGTGGATCGGGAGTAATTATTGCCAAACAGGGCAATATTTACACTGTTCTGACAGCTAATCATGTGGTGGCAAGCCTCGCTCAAAAATACAGCATTCGCACTCATTTGGAGAAGGACTATGCTGCGATTAGAATACAGCGACTACCGAAAAATGACAGGGATATAGACTTGGCATTGATACAGTTTCAGAGCCGAGAACAGTATCCAGTAGCACCAATGGGCCAGTCAGAACGTGCTGTTGTTGGTTCTGCTATTTACGTTTCTGGCTATCCGCTGCCAATTTCGGGATTTGAACGAAAACTTGAGTTTACTGCTGGTATCATCTCTTCTCGCTTGGGCAGCGCCTCATCGGGGTATCGTCTGCGCTACCAAGCTGTAACCAGGCGCGGGATGAGTGGCGGGCCTGTATTTGATGCTGATGGCAGGGTGGTAGGAATTCACGGCCAGGGGGATACTGTTGGCACAATTAGAAGTCAGTGGAACGGTCAGATTGAGGAGATAAAAACGGGGTTGAACGCGGCAATCCCGATCGATGCTTTTAGGGAGTTGCTATCACAAAATAAGCGTAACGGATTTGATATTCTCAGCAATCTTTCAATCAGCACCGCCTCTGGTCAAAACCAGCCGAGTCTGGGTTATGGAGGATTTGTGTGCGATACCTCGACGGGCGAGCCCGTCACTGTGTATCAAAATCCGCAAGGGTTCAGGGAGCCTTGGATTCGCTGGAATTCTAATTTCTTTTCTAGTTCGGGCTACGATCCTCTAACTCGCTGCCAACAAGTGACTCAGCGCCTTGAAAATTATAACCGAAATAAACAGCTAAATTATGTCACGGTGGGTATTGTAAATAACCAGAAAGCGATTTGCACTACAAGCCGTGTTAATGGGCCTTGCGAAGGTTTGATCTACACGCTGCGCCGCGATCAAGATCCGACTCCTGTACTTAGCAGTTTTTTTGTTTGGCTGGGGAATCAAAAGGCTGTGCCTTCTCTTTCTGAAAGCGGTACTGCGCTTTATATCGATGTCCGGGAACGGCTGGAACAATTTTAGATTTGGGATTTGAGATGGATTAGTAATGGGTAAACACAGAACCCCGACTTATGCAAAAAGTCGGGTTTCTCAAACAACTACTTATTAGCTTAAAAATTGAGATATTTTACTTATTTATCATTGACATAATAGAACTCATGATTTTTTGGAACGCGGAAGCTATAAAATTACTCTTACATTAATCGAATTCAAATTTTTTAGGTATCAAGCATGACAGCAACTACCCCGCAGGCAACGTCAACAACGCCCGCTTTTTGCGAAGGCATTCAATATTTTTCGGAAACACTCCCTGGTTTTGAGACTTACGGGAAAGCACCTGCGATCGCCGAGGGGAGCAAGTCGATCGCCGATCCTGCCGATCCTGCAGCCGTCTTTCAAACGATGCTGGGAGCAGACGCCCTGCGCTACCTGACACTGCAAGTTACCGCCAGCAAGGCATCGGGACATCCGGGAGGTTTTGCTAGCCAAGCTGAGGCTTATGCCGCTTTGGTGATGCTCGGACACAAGAACATTGTCACCGAAGTCGGCCATCACGCGCCGGGATTTTACAGTGCGATGTTTCTCGATCGATCTTTGGAGGATATGGGAATTTTCAACGTGCAGCAAGTACGCGATAAATTCCGAGAAAAAGACGGTTTGTTAGGACATCTTTCCGGTTTCATTCCCGGCCTTTTAGCGCCGGCAGGCCCCCTCGGACAAGGGCAGCATTTCGCAATGGCTGGAGCGCTTTTACACCCCGAAAAACTGTTTGCTTTCACAATGGGCGACGGTGGCATGGGCGAACCGTATCCGATGAGCAGCATGGCGCATTTCCACACTGCTTATCCCAAAGCTACTAACTTTTTGCCAGTGTTAGTTTGGAACGGATATTCTCAGGAACATCACAGCATGGTTTCGACTAAAACTAATGCTGAAATGATTGCTTATTGGCAAGGCAACGGTTTTGAAGAAGTTATCTTAGTTGATGCTAAGGAATTTGACGATAAAAATCAGCCGGAAGATTATGTTGACAGCACTGCTTTTTCGCTCGAACAGCGCATGGCATTTACCAAAGCTGTTTTACAAGGAGTTGACAAAGCGGCAAAATCTGCTCTCGGCGGCAAATTAACTGTGTTTATTATCAAACAGTTGAAAGGTGCCGGCGTCCACGCGCGCGGAGCAAAATCTCACAACCTTTATCCGAAAGATACGCTGGATGCTCCGCACATTATCAGTGCTTTAAAAGAGCGCGCTTTGCCTGCTGCTGCTTGGGAGTTGGTACGGACAAATAGCGAGCGTGCGGGCGGCGGGCCGGCGGCGAAAACAGTTGTTACTGAGTTTACATTGCCCCTAGCCGATTTAGGCGAATTGCCTTTAGAAGAATTTGCAGTTGGGGGAGAACCGAAGATTTCGACAACAGCAATGGGGGTTTTGGTAGGGAAAGTGGGCGAGCGCGATCGTACTTTTATTGTCACTAATGCTGACGGCAATGAAGCATCGGCAATTGCCAATATCAACCAAGCTCTCAAGATTATTCACCCGACGACAGATGACCTGTACAATCAATCGCCAAACGGTCAAGTTTACGAACCTTTGAGCGAAGATGCTTGCGCTGGTTTAGCCGTAGGTTTATCGCTATTTGGAGCGCGGAGTTTGTGGTGTTCCTACGAATCTTTTGCGATCAACGGTTTACCAATTTGGCAAACTGTAACCCAAGCAATGGCAGAATTGCGCCGTCCAACTCCGGCAACTGTCACCTTATTTACAGCGGGCGCATTGGAACAAGGCCGCAACGGTTGGACGCACCAGCGGCCGGAAATTGAGGCTTATTTTGCGGCGATGATGCGGAACGGAAATGTGTTTCCTTTGTTTCCACCGGATGCTAACAGCATTCAAGCTTGTTACGAGTGGGCTTTGACTGCTAAAAATAAGGGAGTTGTGATTACTGCGAGCAAGTCGCCGCTGCCAATTCGCACTACTTTTGAACAGACTCGCCAAGGTTTGCAAGACGGTGCCATAGTGCTGCACGAAGTCGATTCCCCGCAAGCTTCCCAGAATCAAGGGGGGAGCAAGAAAGTTGTGTTTGCAGTTGTCGGCGACATGACGTTAATGCCAGTGTTTGAAGCGGCGGCATTTTTGGAAACAGAAGGGATTGGAGTGCGGATTGTTTCTATTGTGAATCCCCGGCGTTTGTATCGTGCTAGCGATGTTGCTTGGGATACTTGTTCGGAAGCTGACGGCGGCTTTTTGAGCGATGAGAAATTTGTTGAATTGTTTGGCGGAGATGCCTTGATTGGCGTGACAGGCGGTGCTTCTGGGATGTTGGAACCAGTGATGCTCCGCAGCAATTGCAAGCGGGATACTTTCGCTTGGAAGCGGGGGGAAACTACTGCTAGTGCTGGTCAGTTGATGGCGTTTAATGGGTTGACTGCTGAGGCGTTGACTAAAAGGGCGATCGAGCTAGTTCATTAAGTTACAATGTGAGTGAATGCCCCTGCCTGGTTTGTACTGGGTAGGGGCTAGTAATATTTAAAATAGGATGGTGATACCTATCACAGGAAAAATTTTAGAAGAAATAGGTACGCTTGCAGAACAGCGATTGATTCTCCCCGGTTATTATACTTGGGAGCAATTTGAGGCGATCGAATCTTTGATGGCCGACTCTCCGGGTTTACGGATAACTTATCTTGATGGGTGGATCGAGTTTATGACACGGGGCGAAGCACATGAAAGCTTTAAAAAAGCGCTCGCTATATTACTGGAAGCATACTTTTTTGAACTCGGAATTGAATTTTTTCCTGTAGGGAGTGCAACTCGCAGAGACCGGGCAAGAGATGTATCATTTGAACCAGACGAGTCTTATTATATAGGTTCAAGAAAAGAGCCTCCCGATCTAGCCGTGGAAGTAACGATTACTAGCGGTAGCACAAATAAACTAGCTAAATATCTGCGACTTCGCATTGCTGAAGTTTGGTTTTGGGAAAATAATCAGCTTGCTGTCTATCGGCTGCGCGAGGATGATTACCAGCAAGTTTCAAGAAGTGAGTTTTTGCCGGAGTTGGATTTAGAATTGTTGGTACGCTGCGTTTTAATGCCTTCAATAATTGAGGCAAGGACGGAGTTTCTTAATGGGGTTCGGCAAGTGGGTTGAAGGCTGAGGAGTTGGTAAAAAGTGCGATCGTCTACGAGGGCTTCGCTAAGAACTTGATTGGTTAAGCTAAAATGTGACAGACAATCATTGGCTCTCACAAACAGCCTTGGCGCGATCTGCTCCAAGGATTTGTTAGACTGGTAGGTGTAAAGTCAAAGCTCAAAAATATGAAAATTTATAGCTTTTATATGAAATATTTTAGAATCCGAATTATTCCTATCTCTTTTCTCGACCTCTGCATGAATCAGCGTCAATCCATTGTCCTCGGCGGTTAATACATTCTCTTTTTTTAACCGCAGATGAGGGCAGATAAACACAGATTAACACAGATGAATTATCTCAAATCCGGTTGCACCGTTCGTGATTTTTGACTATTGATAGATTTGACCCCCGACGATGCTACCGGATTTCATATGATACCATTCTAGAGCTATACGTGCAGCTTTAACCTAATTCTGAGTGGAGAATTTATTCGGAACTCTTTTGTATTTTACTGTTAGATAAGTTGGCTTGGTTAACTCGAAATTTAGCGATAGTGCTAGAGTTTTGGATGCGGCAGAACATCAATGTGTGGTAAAAAAATTGTCTTAATTTTATTTGTTTTTTTCCCCGCAAGCCATCAACCAAAAACTCATCATCGATCGATCGCCCGCAGCTACAAACTCATCCCGCGAAACCAGATAGCTTTCTATTTCCGACTCGGAAATCAACCCTTGTTTGACCATTTGCAAAATGGGCCCGGAGTCCAGCAAAGGTTCAAACGCTTCAATTCCAATTAAATCGCTGTGGCTGACAACCGCTTCTAAATCAACGCTACCAAACCCAGCTTCTTTGAGAATGCGGCACTGATTTCGCCCGACGCATAAATTGCCGCCCCGCGATGCCATTACCTGCTTGAATTTCTCCCTGACAATCTCGACTGACCAAGGTGGATTTGTCAGCCAAAACAAATCCGCGTCGCTATCAATAATCACCAGTTTGCCGCCCGGTTTCAAGATGCGGAATATTTCTCTAGCTGCTGCGACGGGATCTGGGAGGTGAACGAACAGCAAACGGGCGATCGCAAAGTCAAAGGTGTTATCATCCAAACCAGTATCCGCTACCGATGCTTGAATGCGATTTACTCGATCGCCCCCTTTGTCCTGCAAATATGCTACTGCTTTTTCATGCAGTACCGGGTCAATTTCTACCGCTGTTACGGCACTGTTTGGCAGCAATTCTAACAGTTTTTCAGTGAAAAATCCCGGCCCGCTACCCGCTTCCAAAACATTCATCCCGTCAGCTAAACCGAACCAAGTTAAATTACGCGCCTCCTTTTCCCAACTGAGGAGAACTTGACCTTTTAACCGCTGGATTTCTGCGTCAAGTTCCAGATTGTACGTGCTGGCTTGATACGAACCTTCTGCTGCCATCATAAAATCATTCTTTTTCCTGCTGCGACACATAGATTATAATAGAACTGCGCTTTAGCGCAATTCTCGTTGCGGACATCCACAACGCCAGTTGGCGGACAGATGCAGGACGGGAGCCAGGTAATTCCTCTATTGTAAGAAGATGACCGAGACGATTTTAGATTTGGGATTTTGAATGAGAATTTCAGCGGTTTAAAACCCCTAGTTTCAACTAGGTCACAAATCGAAAATTGTAAATTCCAAATCTAAAAAGGGTGGACGGATTACCTAAACAGACGATGTTGTGTGGCAACGAATAAATTATGCCCCAGACTTTACCTCAACCGGAGAAACGAACATTTTTAGTGGTGGATGACCATGCGATGGTGTTAGGTGGCACGCTTAACATTCTGAAGCAAGAATATCCAGAGGCAGACATTCTGACGGCTCCGACTGCTCAGGCAGCCCTTCAGGAAATAGCGCAGACGACGCCGGATTTGGTGATTGTGGATCTGGTGATGCCAGAGACGATCGGCGAAACAGCTCAAGCGAATTCAGGGCTTCAACTCCTCAAAACGTTGATGGAGCAGTATCCGAGTCTGAATATTGTGGTGCAGAGTGCCCATGTTCGGACTTTAGTTTGGCTGAAACCGTCGATCGACAATCACATGGGCGGCTTCACAGTTGTCGATAAGAGCCAGCCGATGAAAGACTTGGTGGCAATGGTTGATTGGGCGCTGCACGAGCGGATTTATACACCCAGAGAGATCCGCAATGGGCTGCAACTCAAACCCGCCTGGATGCAGGTGTTGCAATTTGCTTTTCAAGAGAGCTTGCAGGATACTGCGATCGCCAAACGAATGAATGTTTCTGAACGCACTGTGCAGTATTACTGGACTAAGATTCGAGATGTGCTAGAGGTGTATCCTGATGATGATAAGAATCTGCGGATTCAAACGGAAGTGCGAGCTAGGGAAGAAGGATTGATTGATTAGTGATATCAAGTCTGGTTAATTACTTATAAATCCTGTAGGGGCATCGGGCATCGGGCATCGGCCAAACAGTCGTACAAAAGTATTATAACTATTCAACCGGACATTATTATGAAGCCCGATCAATGGCAAGCAGTGAAAGCGGGCGTCACGACTTGGGGACGAGGAGCGCTTCCAGGGGTGATGGTGATTGTCGCTGTGATGATGGCTAGATTGAGCGGTGCGCTTCAGTTTTGGGAGTTGGTTGCGTTCGATCAATTTTTGCGTTTGCGTCCTCCTGAGCCAATGGATGAACGGATTGTAATTGTCGGCATCACTGAGGAAGATATTCAACGCGCTAGAACTTATCCGATTCCCGATCGCGATATTGCCGATTTACTCAAACGCTTGCAGGCCTATCAACCGATCGCGATCGGGCTGGATATTGTCCGCGATATTCCGGTGGAACCAGGTCATGCTGAACTAACATCGGTGTTTCGCAGCAGCAAGAATGCGATCGGAGTGGAGATTGCTTTGCCCGATCGCAGTGGCTTTATCGTCAAACCTCCGCCCGCGCTACCACCCGAACAGGTTGGCTTTGCAGATGCCGTTCTCGATGCTGATGGCTACCAGCGCCGCAGTTTATTGGGCGCTGGTAGCCATCAGCAGGAATACCGTTTTTCCTTCGCAATCCGTCTGGCAGAGCGCTATTTAGCAACCCGAGGAATTAAGCTAGGTAATGGAATTCGCGATCGGGAGGCGATGCGGTTTGGCAGCATTGAATTTACCAGAGTGCAGTCAAACTCTGGCGGATATGTGGGGGCGGATGCAGGCGGCAACCAAATTTTAGTGAATGTTCGCAGCGGGACAATGCCATTTCCCGTGCTTTCCCTGCAGCAAATCAAGGCGGGACAAGTAGATCCGAACTGGATTCGAGGCAAAATTGTGCTGATTGGGATGATGTCTTTTAGCGCGAAGGATCTGGCAAGTTCGGGCGCGATCGCAGGTATCAATCCCGGACGGATTTACGGAGTCGAAATGCAAGCCCACGAAACCAGCCAGATGATTAGCGCGGTGCTCGATCGGCGGCCGTTGCTTCAGGTTTGGGGGGAGGGCTGGGAAACGCTCTGGATTGCGGTCTGGGGACTCTTGGGGATGAGTTTGGGACAATTTCTGCGATCGCCCTGGAAAATTTTGATCGGACTCTTAGTCGCCAGCACTAGCCCGATCGCGCTCTGTTACTGGCTGATTCTTTTGGGATGGTGGGTGCCGATCGTGCCTGTGTTGCTCGTACTCGTGTTGAATGGGGCTGGGTTGACGGCAGCGTTATTTTATCGCCACGAACAGGAACTCCGACTGCGGTTGGAGGAACGTCAGTTTGCGATCGAGCAGACCTTTAATGCAATTCATAGTGGGCCCTTACAAACATTGGTGGGGATTTTGAGAAGCGCTCAGGAACAAGCAACACCACCGCCATTTCTACCGGAGTTGCAACGCTTGAATCAAGAATTGCGGGCAGTTTACGGCTCAGTGCAACGAGAAGCGATCGCAGATGAACCGCATCTCCGCATGGGAAGCGCGATCGAATTGGCCCTGCAGGCTCCATTGCATGAATTGCTCTACAAAGTCTATTCCAACACGCTCGAACAAGAACTGCCTTACCTCAAAACGATCAAATTCAAAATTGTGCAGTTCGATCCCTTGAACACCTCGCATCTGCGGTTGGAACAAAAGCGAGCACTCTGCCGCTTTCTGGAAGAAGCGCTCTGCAATGTGGGGAAACACGCGATCGAAGCCACTCGCTTGACTGTAATTTGCACTCAAGAAGGCGATCGGCAGGTGATTCGGGTGGCGGATAATGGTAGGGGGAAACAGTCTCCGTCAGAAACGCTTAGCTTGGCTGCAATGGATCGAGACAGGGAAATAACCGAAGATCCAAACCCTAAACTTCAACCTTCAGGATTAGGAACCCAGCTTGCAAAGAACTTAGCCAAACAATTAGGCGGAGCATTTCGGCGCTACCCGAATCAACCGAAGGGGACAGTGTGCGAGTTAACCTGGGCAGCAAAACGGCGGTGGTTCTGGTGATCGGTGTGGCTCACGCTTGTTATATCAACCGTCAAGACGGTTAGGGTTCGATCCCCCCTAGCCCCCCTTAATAAGGAAGGGACAAGAACTTGGTCAAAGTCCCCCTTATTAAGGGGGATTTAGAGGGGGAGCGAGACTCGGCTACCAGGGAGAGATACATAGGGTTTCAGGCTTAAGTTGTCACCAATAGTCCAGGACTATTCCCAATGCCCCATGCCCCATGCTCGATTCCCAATATCTTTGCACCTTCCCGCAAACGAAGCTTGCGGACAGTCCTCTATTGTGTTTGTGTATTCTTGATTACTCTAGAAGATAGTTACAGATGAGGATTCAGATGATGACTCACGAGTTGAAGCGTCGAACCGTTTACTCTGCCGGCATTGCGAGTTTAATGCTGAGTGTTTCGTTCTGGGTCGCTCCTGTAGCGCTGGCCACATACACTCCTCCTCAAAACCCTTCTAAACCGAAAGAAACGGGGACGAATACCACTCGCAGCGGCAGTTGTGAAGGTAATTCATCGGCGAGATTGACTGCCTTAGTGCCGTTTAGCCATGTGGCAGAGACGATTTCTGGGCATCCGACATTTACCTGGTTTGTACCCGATAGCCCTCCTCGTCCGCTGCAATTCCGGCTGTTTACTCGCACGGGACAACTGCTCTACAGAACCGAGATGCAGAGTCAGCCAGGAATAATGTCGCTTGCTTTGCCCTCAAATCTGCCCCAACTGTCGATCGGGCAATCCTATCAGTGGCAAGTGGTGTTGGTCTGCGATCCGGATGATCCTCTGAGCAATGTGGTGGCGGCAGCAGAAATCCAAGTCGTTGGGCCTGCAACGTCGTTGCATACTCAACTTGCAGCGGCGCAAACTCCCCAACAGCGGATCGACCTGTATGCGGAGTCTGGGCTGTGGTATGACGCGATGGCAGAAGCGCGGAAAGCTTCTGAGACTTCTCAAAGCCAAGCGGCCGTAATGGAATTGCTAGATGCTCTTGCTAGTTCAGAAGCCGAACCTTTGAAAGGCTGGAGCGATCAATTACGACAAATTAGGGCGATCGAACAACAACGTCAAGAACAGCGCCAGCCCCCTCAACCCAAACCCTAAATCCCATGAAGCCTTTCTCGCTAAAACTGCTCAAATCCAGTAATCGTAAAGTGCGATCGCGCTTCCTCTTTCCCCTCGCCTTTTGCCTGTTGTCTGTTGCCTTTTACATTCCTCGACACTCTCAACTCCCGGCTATTGCTCAAACTACCGATGCCCGTGAAGCAGAGGCCGATCAACTGTGGCAGCAGGGCAACCAACAATTTCAGACTCGCCAATTCCCAGCAGCGCTGAATTCTTGGCAACAGGCACTGCAAATTTATCGCGCCCTCAAAAACCACGAAGGGGAAGGTGGGGTACTGAACAATTTGGGAGGTGCTTACCGCTATCTGGGCAACTATGCCAAAGCCATTGAGTATATGCAGCAGAAGTTTAGTCATCGCCCGCGAAATTAAAGACCGCGACGGAGAATGGGCAGCACTAGGCAATTTGGGAATCGCTTACCAATCTCTGGGCAACTATGCCACAGCCATTGAGTATACACAGCAGAGTTTAGCCATCGCACGCGAAATTAAAGACCGCCATGGAGAAGGGACAGCACGGGGCCATTTGGGAGGCGCTTACCTCTATTTGGGCAACTATGCCAAAGCCATTGAGTATACACAGCAAAAGTTAGCCATCGCCCGCGAAATTAAAGACGGCCAAGGGAAAGGTGGGGCAATGAGAAATTTGGCAGTCATTTACCGTTCTTTGGGCAACTATGCCAAAGCCATTGAGTATGCACAGCAGAGTTTAGCCATCGCACGCGAGATTAAAGACCGCCAAGAGGAAGGTGGGGTACTGAGAAATTTGGCAGTCATTTACCATTCTCTAGGCAACTATGCCAAAGCCATTGAGTATGCACAGCAGAGTTTAGCCATCGCACGCGAAATTAAAGACCGCCTTGGGGAGAGTGTGGCATTGGAGACTTTCGGAGTTGCTTACCACTCTCTGGGCAACTATGCCAAAGCGATCGAGTATTCACAGCAACAGTTAGCGATCGCCCGCGAAATTAAAAACCGCCTTCAGGAGGGTAATGCACTCAACAACCTCGGAGTGGCGTTCTTGCAAGCTGGCAACCCAACAGAATCTAAAAAAATGCTCATCAATGGGATTCAAGTTTGGGAATCGATGCGGCAAATGCTCGGCTCCAACGACGCGAATAAAGTCTCCATCTTTGAAGGACAAGCTAACACTTATCGGACTTTACAAAAAGTCCGGGTGGCTCAGAATAACCCGATCGCCGCTTTAGAAATTGCCGAACGCGGACGTGCTCGTGCCTTTGTCGATCTACTCACACAGCGCTTATCAACTGGTAATCCCAGTTCGGTCATCGCCACTGCTCCCGATCGGGAGCAAATCCACCAAATCGCCAAAGCACAGAACGCCACTTTGGTGCAGTATTCCATCATCTATGACAATTTCCAGATTCAGGGAAAAAGCGAAGCGCGAGAATCCGCTCTCTACATTTGGGTGATTCAACCTACGGACAAAATCACCTTCCACCAAGTTGACCTCAAACCCCTCTGGCAGCAGCACAAAGTCTCCCTAGCCGATCTAATTATTGGCAATCAAGAATTCCTTGCCGTCCGCAGTCGTGGCAGTTCCCCCGTTCTTCAAACCCAACCCGATTTACCGACGCTGCATCAACTGCTGATCGATCCAATTCAAACGCTTCTACCAAAAGATCCCAATGCCCATGTCATTTTCATTCCTCAAGCTTCGCTCTTCCAAGTGCCCTTCCCCGCCCTGCAAGATGCCAACGGCACTTACTTAATCGAGAAACACACCATCTTAACTGCACCTTCGATTCAAGCTTTGGCATTAACCCGACAACAACGACAGAAGTTAGCATCTCAGGCATCCCATAGCGGTAACGATCTAGTCTTGGGCAATCCCACGATGCCGAGTGTGTCTCTCTCTCCGGGAGAACCCAAACGGCAATTGTCTGCTCTACCTGGAGCCGAAGCCGAAGCCAGAGCGATCGCGCCTCTGCTCAAAACCCAAGCCATCACAGGCGCTCAAGGTACAAAAGCTGTGATCGTCCCAAAAATGCCCCAAGCATCGATTATTCATCTGGCAACACATGGATTGCTGGATGATGTGCGCGGATTGGGAAGTGCGATCGCGCTGGCTCCCTCTGGCAGCGATGACGGCTTATTGACCGCAGAAGAGATTTTCGATATGAAACTGCAAGCAAATTTAGTCGTTTTGAGTGCCTGCAACACTGGAGAAGGCAGAATTACCGGGGATGGCGTGATTGGCTTGTCGCGCGCTTTGATTTCAGCAGGAGTGCCGAGTGTAATTGTTTCTTTATGGGCGGTTCCCGATGCGCCGACATCCGAATTGATGCGATCGTTTTACCAAAACTTGCAAAATAATCCCGACAAAGCACAGGCATTGCGGCAAGCAATGTTAACCACGATGAAAACTCATCCCCAGCCGCGAAATTGGGCGGCATTTACTCTTATTGGGGAATCAGAGTAAGTTTTTATGAATAGCGAATCAGCTCAATGTTTTTCTACTAAATTTTAATCGCAATTGTTGGTTTTTACAGCACTTTTGCAGGTTTATCTGAAGCTGTCATCTGCCCAGTCCTCCCGCCCACCGGGTAGTCCGCCAGGGAATGAACTCCACGGGGCTTCTAGCGAAAGTCCTCGCTATGAGGACTAATACCAAATCTGACTTAAATACTCTCTTTATTTCTTAGTCTGCGTCGGCAGACTTCGTGTGTCTAGTAGCGGTTTCAACCGCCAAATCCTAAAGGGGGTGGAAAACCCGGACTTTTCTTCTCAGCCCTCATAGCGAGGACTTTCCCTTGGAGGCAGGGGTTTTGACCCCTGCCGGACTATCGGTTTAACTTTTTATAGGGCTGGAGATTCTTCGTTTCACTCAGAATGACAGAACTATGTCCCAATGCGTAAGTCCTGATATTCACATACGTTGCACTTTCCCGCAATCAAGTTTGCACCTGATACTTCATCAAGTCTGTGGGTAGAACGAATGATTTTTTGATATGAGCTGCTTAAGATTTAATTAAAGAATGAATCTAATTAGAAAATAGTTTGAACCTACACTTCCTAACTTTGCACAATTAACTCACAAGATAGTCGAACATTATGACAATATCTGCTGCTAAAAATTACAAAATTCTGCTTGTAGAAGATGACGCCCCCGTCCGCACTCTCGTCTACCGCTTTTTGAACCAGACATATCAAGTACAAGTTGCGGAAGACGGCAAAACTGCTCTCGAAATTTTTGAGGAATTCAACCCAGTCCTGGTGATATTGGATTGGAATTTACCTGACACAACTGGGTATCAACTCTGCCAACAAATGCAGAGTCAAACTAATGTTTTAGTCGCTATTTTGAGCAGCCGCACTGGCCAAGAAGATCGGATTAAAATCATGAAAGCAGGTGCCGATGATTTTATTTGCAAACCGTTTAATCTTGAAGAATTGGCAGTGAGAGTAGAAGTCTTGTTGAGGCGGTCGAGATCCGTCAACCCGCCCAACCTTGTCTTCGGTCAATTAGCGATCAATTTAGTGAGTAGGGAGGTGAGATTCAAGGAGCAAATTCTAACGCTAACAGCCTTAGAATTTGAAATATTGTGTTTTTTGGCAACTCATTCAGGTAAAGCTTGCAGCCGCCAACAGCTAATCGAAAAAGTTTGGGGGTGGAAATCCAATTATGGATCAGAAGAGCGAGTGGTGGACGTGCATATCGGTCAAATTCGCAGGAAAATGGCTAAAGTTGATGCCGCTGTTCCCAATTTTATTCAAACTGTTCGGGGATACGGTTACACTTTCGCTCCGATCGCTCGGAGTAACAAGGTAGTTTGTAATTGAAACAGTCCTGCCTTAAGAAGGAGGACTTTGAACCATCTTCCCCTCTTTATTAAGGGGGCAAGGGGATATCTAAGGGCTAATTAAAAGACTGTTACTCGCTTTCTTGAACTTTGAAATATTCGCAATAGAGTCAAAAATTATGACGATATTTACCGCTCCACATTCCAAAATTCTGGTTGTAGAGGATGACGCCCCCGTCCGCAATCTTGTCTTCGGTGAACTAGCGATCGATTTAATGAGTAGAGAGGTGAAATTGAAAGAGAAAACTTTAGCTCTCACACCTTTAGAATTTCAGCTATTGCATTTTTTAGCCATTCATTCGGGTAAAGCCTGGAGTCGCCAACAGCTAATCGAAAAAGTTTGGGGATGGAAATGCAATGACGCACGAGACGAGCAAGTAGTGGACGTGTATATCCGTCTGATTCGCAGGAAAATGGCTAAAGTCGATGCCGCAGTGCCGAATTTCATTAAAACTACTCAAGGATACGGTTACATTTTCAATCCGATCGCTCGGAATCACACGGTAGTTTGTAATTGAAGAATCATCATTATTATATCAGGTAATTTGAACACCGCTATAGTCTGGTCAATTTACCTACTGTATTTTTATGCCGAGCGAGAAAAGCAGAACCACGATCGCGACAAGCAGATTACAGAGTACGATCGGGGATACTGCTCCTACCGCGAAACAGGCGGCTGCAAAACTTTAGCATCCTTTGCTATTTCCGCTGACTCCAAAACCTGCTCTAAAACCGGAGAAGGAATCGGCACTTCTTCAACTACCTGATGCTTTTCCAAAGTCAAACGAGACTGAGACGAACCAGACAATCTTTTCAACAATTTCGGTGTCGGATCGTACAGCAAATAAATAATTCGATCGCCTGCTTGCCAAATCTGGGTCGCCGACACTACTTGCAAGTACCCCTGCCTTTCCACCAGCAAGGGCGCCAACTCCCCGGCTTTAACCAAAGCTTGTAAGTGAGCAATCTGAAACTGCAATCCCTCTGTTTTTAACTCAGTTTCCCCCAATTTCACTTCGCCGTCGCTCAAATATTCGTTCCAATCCTTCAGCGACAAATCTGAGACAAAGGCTTGATTGATTTTAGTCGGATTTGCAGGCGTATTTGCTTGCGGATCTTTGGGGAATAGTGCCAAAACCCTCGGCGGTGCAAACTCTTCTGCCGCTCGCTGAGCTAACACTAAGTTTACCTCGCCGTTGTTAGTCATTGCCAAAAAAGTTCCCATCGATTCCAGTCCGGCTTCTTCTAACACGCTGTGGTCGAGAGCACTGCTCAAAAACACCCGCAAACCCTCTCGTTCTGCTTGTGCACAAGCTTCGGGGTTGGTGTCGATAATTGCCACCGATTCTCCGCGTTCTTGAAACAAGCGAGCAATTAATCTGCTCAAAGGATTTGACCCCACAATTGCAGCACCGGTTGCCGATTTTGAGGTGATACCCAAAAGTTGAGCGATCCGTCCGGCCGTTAGTCCCTGGACGAAAACTGTCATAATAATTGTTAGGAAAACTAAGGCTTTAATCGAGTCGCCACCGTTGATTCCCCGCTGGGTGAGCAAAATTGCAAATAAAGATGCGATCGACGCTGAGACAATTCCCCTCGGCGCTACCCAACAAACAAATAATTTCTGCCGCCAATTCAGTCCGCTGTTCCAAGTACACAGCCAAACGTTTATCGGCCGCACTACCCACATTAAAGCTAAAACTGTAAACAAACTTCCCCAACCGAGGGCGACCACACTAGCGAGGGATAAATCTGCCGCCAGCAGCACGAACAGCATGGAAATAGCCAGGACTGTCAGTTGACCTTTAAACCTCCTCAGCAGCCTTTCTTCCGGCACAGCAGCGGCTCTGAGGACGATGCCCGATACGACAGTTGCCATCAGTCCCGATTCGCTGCGGATTTCTTCTGCTAAGCCGAAAAATCCCCACAAACCGGCTAAAACTACTAAGTTTTTGAGGTCTTCTGAGAGAAATTGCGATCGCTTGAGAATGAATCCCAGCAACCAACCGCCCGCAACTCCGACGACTGCGCCAACGAAAAGCCGCACGATTAAATCTCGGAACAAAACCACCAAATCAGCATTGCCGTTTAAAATAATATTCAGCACCAATACCGCCAGAATTGCTCCGACAGGATCGATTAAAACGCCTTCAGCTTCTAGCAAAGCCGCGACTTGTTTGTCAACAGATACTTGTTTGAGCAAAGGGCCGATTACTGTCGGGCCGGTGACGACTACTAGAGAAGCATACAAAAATGCGATCGGCCAGGGAAATTCCCCCAACCAGTGTGCGGCCATTCCGCCGCCAATTAGCGTAATTAAAGTGCCTACCGTAACTAAATTGCGGATGCTGCCCGAAAGTTTTCCTAAATCTCGCAATTCCAAATTCAAGCCGCCTTCAAACAGAATTAAAGCTACGCAAAGGGATACCATAACTTCCAAACCGCTGCCCAGCAGATTCGGGTGCAGCACTCCCAAGCAGTCTGGGCCAGCTAAAATTCCAAACAGCAGCAAAAAGACGATCGCCGGAACTTTCAGATAGGCGGCGAGAACTTGAGCGCTGATGCCACAGATGACGGTCATGACCATCAACATGGTGATGTTAAAGGGGATTTCCATAGAGATAATTGTTACAGGCTGCCCGCTTAGTTTTAAATGTTCGATCGCGGGTAATTGGAGTGCAGGCGCTATTTTCGGCGCAGCTTACAAACTCGGCACGGCCCTGGATTTTTGCGAATAAGATTAAAAAACCTTGATATTGGCTATAACTTTATCAGATAATTCTCTTGGCGTCAAAGATGGCAGTAAGCTGTAGCTAAGCGAGAGATTGTCTGTTATGTTAGAGAGTCCGATGGGGATGCGGGCACAGAGGGAGAGGATTTGACGAATTTTGATGGAGAGTCAATCTTACATCTCAAATACCAAGATTTCCCGGCTTTTCCATTATAGAGGGCTTCAACCCGCAGATTCATCTGTGAAGTCAATCTCCAATCAAAAAGCTCACATCTCAAATCGAACACCCCCAGACTCATCTTTAGAGTAGATTTCCCCTCTAAAATGTCAAACCGCAAGATTCATCTGTAGAGTCAATCTAAAATCTAAAATCTAAAATCTATAATCTATAATCGACTGGCATTCTGCCACCTGCGAAAAAACTCCGATAGAATGGTCGGCGAAATTCGCTCTTCCAACCAATCTAAAGCCTGGTTTTGCTGGGGTGCGGCCCGATAAAATTTGCACGCATCTATTAGCCGAATCGGAGAATTAGTGACAGTAGATTGAGAGCGCCACTTTTGGGCAAACTCGGTAATAATAGCTGGAGAAATTTGTTTTTGCAGCCAATCTAAAGCTTGGTCTTGTTGTGCTAAACCGCGATAAAATTTCCCCACATCTATCAATCGCAAATTACTATCTTGAGGTAAGGTAGTTGCCCGCCATTTTTGAGCGAATTCCCCTAAAATAGAGGTAGAAACTTGACTTTGCAGCCAAATTAAGGCTGTATCTTGGCTAGCACTAGCTTTATAAGACGAAAATACCTGAGTCAGTCGTACGTCTGATATGGGAGTGGGAGTCGGCGCTGGAGGGGGGACAACTACTTTGGGAGATTTTCGCATCAAAGCGGCCCAGGTTTGGAGACTTGCAATGCCGTCTGGATTGAGACCTTGAGATTTCTGAAACGAGATGAGCGCCGCTGTGGTAGTGGCTCCAAATTTACCATCCATCGCACCTGGATAAAAACCTTTAATTCTTAATTCCCTCTGGATGTCTGCAACTTTATAACTTACGGCGCCTTCTCGGACACTTTCATAAATATTGGTGTCTACATTGCCCGAAACGCCCGACACGGTGCCTGTGTCGCTGTACTGCCAAAAAGTCCAAGTTTTCCAGCCGCCGGGAACCCAAGGTTCCTCAGCAGTGGTATAGTGAGCAATCCACAGTGGGTAATCGGCAAACCGTTTTGTCCCCAGGTTGTCCCAGAAACCTGGGTAGGTGTAGATAATCGGCCGCATCAAGGTGGCTTTTTCGACTGCTTCTAACCAAATTGCGGCTCGATCGCACAATTGATCCACACTCAAACCGCCTGTAGTTTCCACATCCAAGACTGGTGGCAAATCCCCCGGTTCGAGTTTTACAGTTTTCAAGAACAAATCTATTTGTCCTTGAATGCTGCTTGCAGGTCGAAAAAAGTGGTAAGCACCGCGTTGAATCCCCGCCGCTTTCATCGCCTCCCAATTGCGAGCGAAAGTTTGGGAAACTAACGTTGCACCCTCCGTCGATTTGACAAAACTGAAGACAATACCATCCCGGGCAACTGCTTGCCAATTGACATTGGGCTGGTAGTCGGAAACATCTATACCGCGAATACTCATATTACGAAGAGTTGAAAAAAGCTGGTTTGCTCTGAAGCAGCGACTCGATTAAGGGTACATTAAATTGTAATGCTAAGTCGCTAAGTGTTTTTTTTGCAGGGGAGATGGTGCAAATGAACTTCGATCGAATAGATCCCGGCCCCGGTCAAGAGTCTGTTTGGGATTACCCGCGTCCCCCTCGGCTTGAGGAATCGACCAAACACGTACAGATAATTTTTAATGGAGTGACGATCGCCGATACGCGCCGTCCTCAGCGGGTATTGGAGACAAGTCACCCTCCTGCCTACTATATCTGCCCCGATGACATCAAAATGGAATATTTGCACAAAACTTTACGGGGTTCTTGGTGCGAGTGGAAGGGACAAGCCGGTTATTACACTGTGACGGTGGGAGAAAAGGAAGTAGTAAATGCTGCTTGGTTTTATCCCAATCCTAATCAGGTTTTTGCAGCTATTAAAGATTATGTAGCTTTTTATCCGAGCAAGATGGATGCCTGTTATGTGGACGGAGAATTAGTGCAATCTCAACCAGGGGATTTTTACGGCGGCTGGATTACCAAAGATATTGTCGGCCCGTTTAAGGGAGGGCCAGGAACTTGGGGGTGGTGAGGGAAGGTTGAGTTTTGAATTTTGAGTTGAGAACAGGGGCAGAAACCACGTTTTTTTATGCAAAACCTCGTTACAGCCTCGACTCAGGTTTAAAAACCCGGTTTCTTTAGTTTTTGTGCAGCGTCAATGAGCGGAGGACTGGCGCCGCAATCGTTTTTTTTACGCCGTAAAAAGCCCATAGTAAAAAATTGATAATAATTAATAAATTTGTAATTTATTGAGCATGAATCAATGCAATGCAGGTACGGCAAAAACTCACGCAGTAGCTTATTCCATTATAAAAAATAATGTAGTAAATCATACAACCAATGGTAACAAATAAATACTAATATAAGTTAATAGTTGACACTAGCTTCGTTGCTGCTTTATTATTTATTCGGATCTGCGCTGTGTCTGTTGAATTTATTGAGCCGTCTAACTCGCCAGAAAAATCACCCAAAAATTTATCTTTAGAGTCTACTCTTAAGGATCTGGATCTATTCAATTTTGGGGTTGACTCATCATATCTCGCCAAAGAAGTAGCTCGGTTTTTTCAAGCTCACCCGCTGCTTCCGGGAGTTATCTTGACCGTAAATGGGGAATTTTTAGGGATGATATCGCGTCGGCGATTTATGGAACGCATGAGCCGCCCTTACGGAGTAGATATATTTGCTTGCAGACCGATTATAGCCTTGTATCAAATAGCTCAAACCGATATTTTGATTTTACCAGGAGTAGCCTTAATTGTCATGGCAGCCCAGCGCTCCGTCCAGCGACCGCCGGAACTGCTTTACGAGCCGATTGTTGTGCAGTTAGAACCTCAAGTTTACCGACTTTTAGACGTGCATCAACTGTGGGTAGCTTTATCCCAAATTCACCAACAAGCTACTTGGTCTATGAGCGAACTTTATTACAATTTATCGCTTACGCAATCGGAGTTAGAAGCAGCTAATTCTCAATTAAAAGCAGCTAATTCCGAATTGTATCGCCTTGCCAACTTAGATGGCTTAACTCAGATTGCCAACCGCCACTGTTTTAACGAATACTTACATAAAACATGGCAAGAATTGGGAGAAGCAGCAGCAGAAATATCTTTAATTTTATGCGATGTTGACTTTTTTAAGAAATACAACGATACTTACGGACATCAGGCGGGAGATGCTTGCTTGCAACAGGTAGCCCAAGCTATTTTGGCAGCGGTAAATTACTCAGCAGGCGCTGTTTCGGGAGAGACTCTGGTAGCCCGTTACGGAGGCGAAGAATTTGCAGTGATTTTGCCTCGGACTTCGCCTGAAATAGCTGTTTGGATTGCAGAGCAAATTCGAGTTTGGGTAAAAGAACTAGAAATCGAACACCTTAATTCAGCGGTGTGTTCTTTCGTGACGCTGAGTTTGGGGGTAGCGAGCACGTTTCCTCAGCCCGCAACTTCTCAGCAAAACCTACTTGCAGCCGCAGACCGTGCGCTTTATCAAGCTAAAGACAAAGGGCGCGATCGAGTAATTTTAGATACGGATGGATTTTAGATTGGAAAATCGTTTCCATCACAGATTGTCTGGCAAATCGCCGATCGACCTACCGATGCTAGCGAGCAATTTCTCCAAAGCTTTCATCTGCTTGACGGTGAACGTCGGTACGTTCTTTCCCAACTCCCAACGACTGATTGTTTGCGACGAAACGCCAACCTCTCGCGCCAAATCTTCCTGACTCATCTCCAGTTCTTCCCTGAGCTTCTTCAAATGCGACTCTTCATCTTCGGGTCGCGGAACGGGCTTTTTCGGCATAACTTTGAGCGCACATTTTTTATATAAGATGCTTAATCATCTTGACTAAACAATAAATTGATTAGAAAATTTTGGAAACGAGCATGAATCGATTATGCCTTACAAACAGCGTCTGAATTCCTAGGTTATTGTTCGCCTGGTTCCCAATTGACAATAGAAGCGTCCTGGGTCGGTATCGCAGTTGGTCGGATTTGGACAAGTATTTAGCTTGAAGGTGTGCAATACTGCCTATAAAATATTATCGGACGATCGTCCCCAGTCTACAAAGACTCGCACCAAGCACGTTCTGCCGTCCAGTGTCTGTCTGAAGATTCATAAATCCTCAACCCATCCAACCCGGCATTTTGGATCATCTCCTCAACTTCATCCAGCGTAAATGCTGCTTGCAACGAATCGCTAAATAACTGTTTCTGATGCGCGTTGCAATCTCCCGCATACAGATTGACTAAATTATCCCTGATTTCCGCTTTTTCCGGCCGCAGCAAATCCCGCAAAAAAATTGCTCCCTGCGGCTTCAACACCCGCTTGACTTCCTGCAAAAACTGCAGCGGATCGGGCAAATGGTGGATAATGCTGTTGGAAATCACCATGTCAAAATAATTGTCAGGGTAAGGCATTGCCTTAGCATCAATTAATTCGAGACGAATTTGCGATCGCACGCCCGCCTTTTCCACATTTTGGGCCCCGACCTTCAGCATATTTGCCGACAAATCGATGCAAGTCAATTTCCATGCTGGCCGGAGTTGACAAAGGGCGATCGGAATTCTCGCCGTACCCGTCCCCGCATCCAAAACGTTTCCAAAAACCGGCCCCAACGCCACAGCACTTTGAGCAAAAGCAGCATTAACCTCAGCAAAATCCATCGAATCGTATTCGATCGCCTCTTCCAAGGAATCCATCACTTCAGGTTCCAAAACTCGCTGCATAAAATTTATCTCGTTATCTGGCATTTTTATATAGGGGTTAAGTTTCGCCTGCAAAAGCTCGACTAACTCCGGTTCCATATATTCGTAATTGTCTGGGATTTGCAGGCAAATAACTTTCTTGCCTTCGAGACTTTCCGGGAATTTGCTGCGGAGTCGATCGCCATGCTTCTTCTCCATCACAAATATCACATCTGCCCAACCGACAAGACCCTCAGTTACTCTAATTCTTGCACCTTTTTCCGTTCCAGCCGATCGCACGCTGTAGCCGCTAACATTCTCCCATATCTTCTCGGCAGTCAAACTTCTCCACTTATTCCGGCTGCACACAAACAATATCTTGATTTTATCCATTCAGACACAAATACAAAATGCTATTTTATCCGCGTTCATCCGCGTTCATCCGCCCACATCTGCGGTTAAAAAGCTCGATCGAATTTCCCCCCGATCGCACCTTACATACCACAAATCATGTACTTTGTCAAATTAACCCAAATCTCCTTTACAATTCTTAAACCATAAAATGCGGATTTTGCATAAACAATTGTACTTGTTACATTTGCAGAGTTCGTTAATTTTACGATTTTAAAAGCTTTCAGCGCCAAAAATTTAAATTTGTCATAATGCCGCTGGATTGTGAAAATCTTACCACAAGCCTCAAAGCAAGTAAATAGGTAAAATAATTGAGAATGAAGTCAATAATTTTGGTCATCTTTAGATTTTCTTAAGATTTCAGCAGTCAAAATAGATCGAACATTTAAAACTAAATCGACTTTTAGATTGTTTTTGCTTATTAAAGTAGTTGAAATTGCCCCGAAGACCGATCGACCCTCAAAAATAGATACAGATGCTCGATCGCGCAATGACATCCAACCAAACTCGATCGAACTCTGCTAGAATTAGTAAAACGAAGTCGTTATGAGTTTAAGTAAATAGCTATGACCAACGAAACCGTAGAAAACCTAGTAATTATCGGCTCAGGGCCCGCAGGCTATACAGCAGCCATCTACGCCGGGAGGGCAAACCTGAAACCCGTAGTCTTTGAAGGCTACCAAGCCGGAGGCGTCCCCGGCGGTCAACTGATGACCACCACAGAAGTCGAAAACTTTCCCGGCTTTCCCGAAGGCATCACCGGGCCGCAGCTCATGGATCGGATGAAAGCTCAAGCAGCGCGCTGGGGTGCAGAATTATACACCGAAGATGTAACTTACGTAGATTTGAGCCAGCGGCCGTTTACAGTGCGATCGGAAGACAGAGAAATCAAAACCCACACGATAGTAGTAGCTACAGGCGCGACGGCGAAAAGGCTGGGGCTGCCTAGCGAACACGTATTTTGGAGTCACGGCATTTCTGCCTGTGCGATTTGCGACGGCGCTACCCCAATTTTTAAGGGAGTAGATTTAGCTGTCATAGGCGCGGGCGACACCGCAGCGGAAGAATCTATTTATTTGACAAAATACGGCTCTCACGTACATATGCTGGTGCGGCGCGATCAAATGCGCGCGAGCAAAGCCATGCAAGACCGAGTGCTGAGCAATCCTAAAATTACCGTGCACTGGAACACCGAAGCAGTGGATATCTTGGGCGAACCGGGCGGCAAAATGGACGGGGTGAGAATTAGAAATATCGAGACCGGTGCCGAAAGCGATTTGCTGGTGAAAGGATTGTTTTACGCGATCGGTCACACTCCCAACACTCAACTGTTCCAAGGTCAGTTAGAACTCGACGAAGTAGGCTATATCGTTACCAAACACGGTTCGGTAGAAACCAGCGTCGAGGGAGTTTACGCCGTCGGCGACGTACAAGACCACGAGTTTCGCCAAGCCATCACCGCCGCCGGTAGCGGTTGTATGGGGGCGATGCTGGCAGAAAGGTGGCTGTCGTCCAATGGTTTAGCTCAGGAATTCCGCCAAACCGAGGAATCCGAGCAACCCGTCGCAGCGCCGGAAGCTCAAAAAGTACGCAAAACCAGCGCGAACTTTGATATCCAAGACACGCGCCACGAAGGAGGTTATGCTTTGCGGAAGTTGTTCCACGATAGCGATCGACTGATTGTTGTCAAATATGCCTCTCCGAGTTGTGGGCCTTGCCACAGCCTCAAGCCGATTTTGAGCAAAGTAGTAGATGAGTTCGAGGGCAAAATCCACTACGTGGAAATTGACATCGAAGAAGACCCAGAAATTGCTGAAAATGCTGGCGTGATTGGTACGCCGACGATTCAGTATTTCAAAGACCAAGATTTGGTGGCTGAGCTCAAGGGAGTTAAGCCAAAAAGCCAGTACCGCGAGTTAATTGCCAGTAATTTGTAGGAATTCGAGCGAGTTTAGATTTGAGGTTGGCCCAGAGAGATTTAACCTAAACTCGACTTGCGTACCGCCTGCCAAAAACCCGGTTTCTCCCCTGTGCGCCAGTCCCGTGCAGGGGAGAAACCGGGTTTTTTTAGCCCCATCGCGCGAAAAAACCCGGTTTGTCGCGAGTGTTTGGCGAATGAGAAAGAGGATTTTTGACTGTTCCGGGTTTTTTCGCCTGAGTGCTACTAAAATCGAAAAGTCTTATATAGGTCGATCGTCATTATGGCTCAAAGCCGCCTCCGACTGCCCCGATTTCTCAACAACATTGCCTCACCGTCAAGCCTGTCAATGAAAATGATGTGGGCAGGTTTGACAATAACTGCCGTGTTTATATTGGTAGCCACCTTGTCTCCAGCTATGCAAGCTTGGGGATGGCTGCAAAATCCTACCGAGGCTTTGATTAACCCCATCCACGAACCGCCCTCGGCGAATTATTGGTTTGGTACTAGCCGCAGCGGCTACGATGTGTTTTCCCGCACGCTGTTTGCTTCTCGCGCGGCTTGGCAAGTAGTAATTTTAGCCACTGCTTTGAGTTTGTTTATCGGTGTGCCGCTGGGTTTGGTTAGCGGTTATTTGGGCGGTAAGCTCGATCGAGTGTTGTTATTTTTAATGGATACAATTTATACTTTGCCGGGGCTGCTGCTTTCTTTGACGCTAGCGTTTGTAGTGGGAAAAGGAGTTTTGAATGCTGCGATCGCCCTGAGCATTTCCTACATCCCTCAATACTACCGCGTCGTCAGAAATCACACCGTCAGCGTCAAAACAGAATTGTTTGTCGAAGCCGCGCGAGCAATGGGTGCTGACACTTGGACAGTGCTTTCGCGCTACCTGTTTCTAAATGTGATTCAGAGCGTACCTGTGCTGTTTGCGCTCAACGCTGCCGATGCAATTTTAACATTAGGAGGTTTAGGATTTCTCGGATTAGGACTTCCCGAAGCAACTCCTGAATGGGGACACGACTTGCGTTTAGCTTTAGATGCGCTACCTACTGGCATTTGGTGGACAGCTTTGTTTCCCGGTTTGGCGATGACTTTAATGGTGGTGGGATTGTCTTTGGTGGGGGAAGGATTAAACGAGTTTGTTAACCCTCGCCTGCGGAATCAGCAGTAATCTGTCTCGCGGTTACATTAAGTTGGCAGTCAGGACTTTAGTGCTTATTCACAAATATAAAAAAAACTGAAGTCCTGACTACAAACAGGCGCTATCAAGAGATGGTAATCTCGGCCCGATTAATTACTAAATCTTTATCTCAATTAGGTGAATTCTTTCTAGTCAACCTTCCTTCGGTTGTCAATACAGGCACGGAGCTGAAATTTTTATTGATAGCTTCCTCCCCTAAAGGTCAAGCCACATAATTTAAACCCGACTAGAGGATAAAGCAAGGCTCTGTGCTTTCTGATGACACGCTGTAAATAATAACAAAATTTTGAGCATCGCACTAGCGTCCTACCGTTCGATTGCTTTAAGTATCCTGGAGTTTAGGCCTTCTCTAACCATAGCAAGCACATCGCTAACTGGGTAAATTTTTCTTCCTTTGAGGGTTTATCATCTGCAGGCAGTTGCATCAACATCCGCTGGAGAATTTTTTACGTCTGCTTGAAATTATCAAGACAATTCGGGAATGCTACCTAAAATTGATTGAGAGGCTTTATGGAATCTTCACACGGTCACGATATATTTAAAGGAATCGTGAAGTTATACTTCCGAGAGATGGCGAATTGTGTTGTTTGTGAGAATGTGCGATCGCGCAAGTGCGAACCGAAAGAAAAAAAAAATTAGAGAAATCCGCAGCCGAGAGTTGCGCGGCGGGTTAACTCTCAGTAGAATTTATCCTGGTGGTTTTTGCCATTGACGCGACAAACTCGTGTCGAACTGCTTAAATAAGAATGTGACGTTAAGAACTTAATGTGATTTAACATCAAAATTAAACCCAATTTCTGAGATTTGAGCTAACTTAACAATGAAAGCCCCTGTTGCATTACTCAACCCGCAACGCTTCATTGGGGGTCAGAGTCGGTCTCTAATCCAGAGTTGCCGGCTTAAAACTAAAGCTACGAGCTTTATTCAATCGCAGATTGCGTATGATTCAATTCAGGGAAACAGGGTAATGATGGGTGTATCTACACGGATTGTATTGGTCCCAATTTGGGCAACTCAAAAATTGTCTGCTAACTGTCTGGCCAACTACGCCGCAGCCGTTCACCCAGATATACGCAGAAAACAGCGCCGTTCGATCGTGCCAAAGTTTTTGCGGGCCGTTCTCAGGATTTAGCAGAGCCGGACATAAGTTAGTATTGTCAAGCTAAGCTGACAGAGTTTTCCTAGTTCTTGACCAACAATGGAAAACAACTTCCATTTTTTGTGAGAAAGGCTACAATCGGGAAGGTCTTTGCAAGATCCGATTCTCCCCGTTTGGTGCTTCAACCCTCTGCTGTTGCATTTGAGGCAGCAGACCGACATCCAAAGTGGCGAAAATTTGCCGCGCAACTGTCATGTCTGACAACCAGAGTAAAGCAAGGCGAATCAAAAGTTCGACACCTAGAATACAAAAGTTAGAGGGTTCCGTGCCGGAAAACTTGTACGGGTAAAAACTCGAAGTACCGAGTAAAAAAGCCAGTATTTTTGGAAGTGCGATCGATCGTAGTTCATGGTTTGCTTCTCGGGGCAAGGTATTACAGATGATGTGGTAACTCGCTCCGAAAGAAAAAGCCGCCAGCTCAATTTAAGGTCGCCATGTTAAAATCTGCGATCGATTGAATGCGCTGCCTGCTTCAAACCCGAACTCGAACCGTGACTCATAAAACAGGTGCAGTTTCGGTAACAAATTCAGCTAGCAGACCGAAAATCCCACTATTTTTTCCTGCGGGAATGTCAATACTGGCTAACTTGTCTAAACTACAAACAGACGACACTATTCCACTGTTATTTATTCTTTAATTCAGGAGCATGAGGAAGACGGCATGATCCAGGCTAACACCGTACTCGAAACCACAATTACACCGGAAATGGAAACAATCGAGTTGCTTCGGGGCGCCGAAAGCGTTCTACCTGAGAGCGAGTTAGAACTCTTTATCGACGAAGAAGACGATCGAGAAGAATTCTTAGACTCTCAATCTGAGGACGACACTAAATCTGGCAAAGGCGCCAAAGCCCGCCGTCGGGCACAGGCAAAGAAAAAGCATTATACTGAAGACTCTATTCGTCTTTACCTGCAAGAAATCGGTCGGATTCGACTGCTGCGAGCTGACGAAGAGATTGAACTAGCGCGCAAGATTGCAGATTTGCTGGAATTAGAGCGAGTTCGAGAACAACTGCTCGAAGAGTATAACCGCGAACCCAAAGACAGCGAATGGGCAAATGCTGTAGATATGGCACTTCCTGCATTCCGTCACCGACTACACGTCGGCCGTCGGGCCAAGGAAAAAATGGTGCAATCAAACCTGCGTTTGGTGGTGTCGATCGCCAAAAAATATATGAATCGCGGTTTGTCTTTCCAAGATTTGATTCAGGAAGGCTCTTTGGGCCTGATCCGCGCTGCTGAAAAATTCGATCACGAAAAAGGCTACAAGTTTTCTACCTACGCAACTTGGTGGATACGTCAAGCCATTACCAGGGCAATCGCCGACCAATCGCGCACTATCCGCCTGCCGGTTCACCTTTACGAAACCATTTCGCGGATCAAAAAAACTACCAAACTCCTGTCTCAGGAAATGGGTCGCAAGCCTACGGAAGAAGAAATTGCTACCCGCATGGAGATGACGATCGAGAAGTTGCGGTTCATTGCTAAGTCCGCACAGTTGCCTATCTCTTTAGAAACTCCGATCGGCAAAGAGGAAGACTCACGTCTGGGAGATTTTATTGAATCAGACGGGGAAACACCAGAAGATCAAGTCTCGAAAAACTTGCTTAGGGAAGACTTGGAAAGCGTTTTGGATACTCTCAGCCCCCGAGAACGGGATGTACTGCGGCTGCGTTACGGCTTAGATGACGGACGGATGAAGACCTTGGAGGAAATTGGTCAAATCTTTAACGTCACTCGTGAGCGAATTCGCCAAATCGAGGCTAAAGCCCTGCGGAAGTTGCGCCATCCCAACCGCAACAGCATCTTAAAAGAATATATCCGCTAGAGTAATTTGCTAGCATCACCCAAAAGAGTGATTCGCACTCTTTTTTTTGGGGGGGAGACCCCCCGCCCCGGTTTGAGTTATAGCGGTTAAATTTTGTGCTGCTAATGGCCCGGAGCAAGTGGCTATTTGCTGCCAAAATCTGGCTGCCAAAATTTAGGGAGTCCGTTACGGAACTCCCAAGCTTTGCAGTGTCACAAAATTCTTAACTAGAAAATTACATCAGACCCCAAAAGTGAAGCAGGCCTTGACCGGAAACCAATTCGATGATGACAGCGGCAGAGAAACCAATCATCGCCAAACGACCGTTCCAATTTTCGGCTCCTTCGCTGAAGCCCCAGTTCCAAGCGTTGCGTTTTTGTTCTTGCATAGTGCGAACTCCTTTCGTTAACTTGTGTAAGGCTTATGTAAATAAATATAACATTCCTCGATCAAAATGCAAGCTTGTGATTACTGATATCGGTCATAACGGTCGATCGACCTTGATGATTTTACCTAACAGGAAAAATAGCCAACTCGGTATCAGGGTCGAACAAGTGAATTTTGTCATGGGCGATGGCCAGCCAAAGCTCCTCGCCAACTCGGATCGATCGCTCAGGAGGAACCCGCACTTGCATCCGCACCGCTGGAGCATCCGTCAAACAAACCCCCAAATAAGTTTCGTGTCCCAAAGCCTCTACAATTTCCACTTGTACCGAAAGATTTTTGGTAGCCGGAGGGTTAATGCTCAGATGTTCCGGCCGAATGCCCAAAATTAGCCCTCGCCCGTCATATTGTTGTAGACTTTTTGCCCAAATATCGGGTAAAGTAAAGCGAAATTGCGGGTGAGAAATCAACAGCGGAGCACTAAATTCCACCGCCAAAAAATTCATAGGCGGAGAACCGATAAACTCAGCAACAAACAGATTAGCCGGCTTGTTGTAAAGCTCTAGAGGTCGAGCTACTTGCTGAATCTGGCCGACCTTCATAATAGCAATCCGATCGCCCATAGTCATCGCCTCAGTTTGGTCGTGAGTCACATAAATAGTTGTAGTTCCCAACTGTCGCTGCAACTGCACAATTTGCGATCGAGTTTCTGCCCTCAATTTCGCATCCAGATTCGATAACGGTTCGTCCATCAAAAAAACTTCAGGATTTCGAGCCATCGCCCTACCCAAAGCTACCCGCTGCTTTTGCCCTCCCGAAAGTTGTTTTGGCAAGCGATTTAAAAGAGATTCTATTTGTAATAATTCAGCTACCTCTCGCACTCGTTTTCCTACAGCCTTTTCCCGTTCCGACAAATAGCGCAAACCCGGAGGCAACTTGCGAGTCGCTCCTCCTAAAAAGTCCTCAAACAAAAGATAAATAAGAGGATTTTTAAAAGAATTAGAAGCTAAATAATTAATAACCTCTTCTACTTTCTTGCTGATTCCTTCTGCATTCTGGCTTCTGTTTTCTCTTCCTCCTTCTGCCTTCTGCCTTAGCTCTTCTTCCGTCTTTCGTCTTCCTTCTTCCGTCTTCCGTCTTTCGTCTTCTTTCTTCCTTCTTCCTTCTTCCTTCTTCCTTCTTTCGTCTTTCTCCCTTTCCGAGCGGCGCAATCCAAAAGCGAGATTATCGTAAACTGTTAAGTGAGGATAGAGAGCATAATTTTGAAATACCATAGCGATATCTCGGTCTTTAGGAGGCAAATCGTTAAGGAGCCGATCGCCAACCCAAATATTGCCGGCAGTCAAAACTTCCAAACCGGCGATCGAGCGCAGCAAAGTGCTTTTTCCGCAGCCAGAAGGCCCCACCAGCACCATGAACTCGCCGTCTTCGACCGTCAGGTTAATGCGCCGCAAAACGCTGTTAGACGAAGGGCGATCGGCTAGAGGCGAGACACTTTCTGCTACGGTGTTTGCTTCTTTTTCCTGTTCTCCTTGGCGGAGCGGAAAACTTTTGTAGATATTTTCTAATACAACTTGCGCCATCAAACAATTTTAGATTTTAGATTTTAGATTTTAGATTGGGCATGGGGCATGGGGCATAGGGCATAGGGCATTGGTAATTGAGATATTCAAGGAAGGAGGAAGTTCGGTAACGAGCAGTGTACAGGATTTAAATGATTTAACGGATGGATATTGAAGTCAGAAGTCAGATTAATTCCCCAATGCCCCATGCCCCATGCCCCATGCCCAATGACTATTGACTGCTGATAACTTTGATGATTCTTTCACCCGGATTGAGGTCAAAAACTCGATCGCCCGCAGCATCTTTCCCCCAAAAAGCTATAGCATCAATAGCCGATCGCAGCAGGCGGCCAGAATTAGTAAAAAGTTTAACATCCGTACCCGGAACAGCCTGCAGCAAGCCAACTAAAGCATCTTTAGGCTCTGAGAAACGAAAAGCTTGAGTGCCAATTTCGCCCCGGTTAGTAAGTCTGACAGAACCTGCAGGCATTCGTTTTGCCCAACCCAACTCGGAAAATAGTACCAGACTGTCGTCCGGGTCGAGAGTTATGCAACCCACCAACTCTTCCTGCTTCCGCAACCTGGTTACTTGAGAACCCTGGGCCGCGCGGCCCATTGGTGGCAATTGTTCATCATCAATCTCAAACCGGAGGACTCGGCCTCCTGAAGTTGCGATCGCCACTTGCTCGCCGACTTTAGCCAGACTCGCACAGCGCAGCCGATCGTCCTCCTTGAGTTTAACAACAGTAACGCCGCGATTAGTCAAATCAGCAAATTCCTGCATCGGCAAGCGCTTAATTTTCCCTTGCTGAGTCAGAGTTACTAAATCTGCTGCTTCCGAATTTTCCGGCAAAATAAAGTGTGCAACTGTGATTTCCGACAAAGCGCGACCGGCACTATCTTTAGTAGCACTCGGCGACAACAAACTAACGATCGGCGTTCCCCGGTCTTTGGCGCTACTACTAGGAATATCCGCCACTTTCAGCGGGTAAGCTTTGCCGTTAGGAGTTAAGACGACCAAAGTGCGATCTGTTTTCGTCAGATTTGCCGTCACAATAAAATCTTCATTTTTTTCTAAAGCTGAAACCGATTTTTCGCGACTTTTCGAGCGTGGCTTTTCCCCAGTCGGCAAGCGTCGCACGTACTGCTTGTGCGAAAATTCAACAATAGTTTCCTCTGCCTCTACAACGGGCAATAAGTTAGGCTGAATCGTTGCAGGCGACAACTGCTTCACCGCAGAATTTTTCTTACCCGAAAATTGTGGTTCGGCGTTTGCTGCGCGTCCGGTTCCATTGGCGAATTTAGTGCGGCGGGGGTCAGCGTACTTGCGTTTGAGCGAGCGAAATTCCTTCTTTAAAGCCTTCAAAAGTTCGCGCCTGTCGCTCAACAACCGCTGCAATTCTTGAATATTCGCCATCAACTCATCAAACTCAGACTGCAAATTTTGCCTTTCCAAACCAGTCAGTCTACGCATAGGCATCGCCAAAATCGCATCAGCTTGACTTTCGCTCAAATTGAGGCGAACTTGCAAAGTTTGCTTAGCAGTAGAGCCGTCAGGAGAATTTCTGAGAATGTCGATCGCGGTATCGAGATTTGTCAAAGCCAACATTAAGCCTTGGACAATATGACAGCGGCGTTCAGCAGCTTGCAACTCGTAATTGTAGCGGCGGGTAAGAGTCACTTCCCGGAAATCCAGAAATTCCTGTAACAATTGTCTCAGCGTCAACTGTCGCGGTTGACCGTTGACAATTGCCAGCAAAATCGCCCCAAAATTTGTTTGCAGGTCAGTTTGTTGGTAAAGGCGAGCGAGAACCGCTTCTGGGGTAAATTCCCGCTTGAGTTCAATCACCACTCGAATCCCTTCGCGATCGCTCTCGTCACGCAAATCAGAAATACCGTCGAGGCGGCCAGCATTGACCAACTCCGCCACCTTTTCAATCCAAGCCGCCTTATTTACCTGAAACGGAAACTCCGTCACCACGATCGCCGTTTTAGTACGCACCTTGCGATTACCTGGCACCTCTTCCACCCCGGCCACACCCCTGACCGCAATGCTGCCTCGACCCTTAGTGTAGGCGTCAACAATGCCCTCTGTAGCGACGATTTCCCCTCCGGTTGGAAAATCCGGGCCCGGAATCAGTTCTATCAACTTCTCGTCGGATAGTTCCGGGTTTTCAATCAAAGCAATTAAACCGTCTACCACCTCCCCCAAATTGTGCGGCGGGATATTAGTTGCCATCCCCACAGCAATGCCCGTACAGCCGTTGAGTAACAGAAACGGCAACTGAGCAGGCAGTGCCGTCGGTTCCTGCTGCGAATTGTCAAAGTTACCAGTAAAATCAACAGTTGCCTCGCCGACTTGGGTTAGCATAGCTTCGTGGGCGATCGGTGCTAGCCTCGTTTCCGTATAGCGCATAGCAGCCGCCGGATCATTGTCCACCGACCCGAAATTGCCGTGACCCGCCAGTAAAGGATAGCGGCTCGAAAACTCCTGAACCATGCGTACCAGAGCGTCGTAAACCGATTGGTCGCCGTGGGGGTGATATTTTCCCAAAACATCTCCAACTACCCGGGCGCACTTACGGTAAGGTCGGTCTGGCGTCAGACCGAGTTCGTGCATCGCATATAAAATTCGACGGTGAACTGGTTTTAAACCGTCGCGGACATCAGGCAAAGCTCGCCCGACGATCACACTCATGGCATATTCGAGGTACGATTGCTGCATCTCGGCGTGCAGAGGCGTAGAAATTACTTGCCCGGAAAGTAGGTTGAGTTGTTTAGCCATGAGTCCTTGTGTCCGTTAATTCCTGAGTGAAAACAGCCTCTGTCAATAATGCCGAGGTTCCCTGTCTCGATTGAAAAGCCTTTGCTGCAGGCGAACCGAAAGTTCGACCCAACCGCCCATTTGAAGAATAAAAATAAACTTAACTTGTGAAAGCAGAATCAGAGTCCCGAAGACGGGCAACACTTGCCTCTTACTCTCCACTCTTACCCTAACCTCTATGTTGCCTTCATTTGCGCCTACCTGTCTATTTACCTTCTGCCGTGAGAAGGTAAATAGACAGGAGAACACGGAATGCCAGAAACTCAGAACGTAGTGAGGCTGTAGCTCTTCCTAGGAAAGCGTCACGAGGGACTTGAGTCCCCGTCAATCTATGATAGAATTTAATTGCAATTAGGAATAACCATCTACACGAAGAAATATTCTATTCAGCAGAAACCCCGGATTGATCTCGTCTCAGTACAGCCGTAGCGTGGATCAAGCAGCAAGGGTTGACGATCGAGCTTACCGTATTTTGGCAAGCGTGATGGACTCCGAAAGTATTAAAAAAGAAAAGTAAGCGCAATTGGAATACCCCTGGTAGTGGTACTTGTTCTGATCGTGTAGAGGTGACTGGACTATGAGTAAAGTCCAAGTTTTGGGCTTATTCAACAATAGAGCGTGGCGGTGACTCGCTGAGGGAGAATCTCAATGAAAGCACCCATGCCCAAAATTGGAGGCAGGAAACAGGAGCCAAGAGGAAAAAGGAAGAAGGAAGGAGCCAGAAGAAGTGTTTGTACAAATTATCAGATGCTCCCCTCGCTGAAAGTGTCAAAAATGCCGATATCGATGAATTCATCAGTCAAAAGCTCTCCTGGCGATATCTCCTAGTCTGGCATCCGCTCGATCGAAGAAAGCGTTGATATTTTAAGCCGTTGTGATGGGTTAAAACTGAGAATTAGGAATCTCCAACAATCCCCGCTAGATTCGCTACTTCGACTGCTGTGACGACGGGAGGAAGGAAATAATTATCACACATTCCCGATTCTAATACCAGTTCCAAAAATAATGCAACTGTAGACCCGCGATCCAAACTGATATCCAGTCAATCAGTTCCCATCTAAAATATAAAATCTAAAATATAAAATCAGAAATGGTAGAAGCCAGAGGCTTGACCGAAAGAAAGGATATTATAAGTCCAGGACGCACTGGTAGTCAGAAACCGGGTTTTTTCATAGCAATAGTTCGTTATAGCCCGCCGAAACGAGCAAAAACCCGGTTGCGAGGCGTCGTCCATGCGTCCTGGATTGTACTAGAAACCTGCTACCTGAGAATCTTGAGACTCTCACCAGTATCAGGTCTAGATTATAAAAAAGAACTAAACTGTCTGTGTGTAGTAGTCTAAATGATGGTACTGGATGCTTCTAGGCATCTGTAAACCCTCTCACAGCTAGTGGCTCAAGGATATACATACGGGTTTTGCAGGGTTCCCGGCTGATGGCGCTAAAAACTCTGCATTTTTGACGGGGAATGTAGTCCCCGTCTCGTGTTCCTCTTTGGACTAAAGTCACAAAGTTTCTATACTTCCCATATTTATTTATGAAAACCGTTCTGATTGTAGAGGACGATTTGGTTAATGCTCGGGTTTTTTCCAAAATTCTGACTAAGCGGGGGGGCTTAGCCGTGAAGCACACGGAAAATGTTGAAGAGGTGATGCAGATTGCTGCCAACGGCGAAGCTGATTTGATTTTAATGGATGTGTCTCTTTCGCGCAGCGTGTACCAGGGCAAATCTGTTGACGGGATTAAGATTACTCAACTGCTCAAAGCTGACCCGCAAACGGCCTCGCTGCCGATTATTTTGGTGACTGCTCACGCGATGGCTGGTGATAAAGAAACATTTCTGGATCAAAGCGGTGCCGACGGTTACATCTCTAAACCTGTGGTAGACCATCAAGAGTTTGTTAATCAAATCAAGGCTTTGCTACCTGATTGAGTGAACCATACATGAATAAAAAATAAGAAGGGAGAAGGAAAAAGGAAGCAGGAAGAAAGAATTGTTTGTTTGAACCCACAAACAATTAAAACTCTAGAATTACAAAGTTTGCTTAAACTCTGAATCTTCCTTCTTCCTTCTTCCTTTGGATGTCCCGATTACACAATGCTATGAGTTCGGAGCTTGAATTAGTGAGGAAAAATTTGAGATTTTTCAACTCATGAAATCGAAGTGTGCGTTGCGGCGAGGAACCAACTTATCCTCAGCGAGCGCAACGCTGTTCATTCATTCATGCAATCTCAAAACTATGATTAGTCTTCGTCCTCATCGAAGTCAAAACCGATATCATCATCATCATCATCCGGTCCCAAGGCATCATCCTCAGTCTCAGCGACAAAATCGTCTTCATCAACCTCAACTTCCTCAAAATCCTCATCAGGCTCAAGATCAGAGGCGCGCCCGATCTCAAAACCGCTCTCGATCGTATAAGCGCGGCGGGCAGTACGGTCATCAAGTACCACATCCTCCTGTAAATCGTGGATGTCGTCATCAAACACAGCACCATCAAAACCCGCATCCTGAACCCCAGCATCCTCATAGGCATTGAACCCAGTACCCGCAGGAATCAGGCGGCCGATAATCACATTTTCCTTGAGCCCGCGCAGCCAGTCAGACTTACCTTCGATCGCAGCCTCAGTCAAGACCCGCGTAGTCTCCTGGAACGAAGCGGCGGAAATAAAGCTATCAGTATTCAGCGAAGCCTTAGTAATCCCCAGCAACACCGGAGTATAATCCGCCGGGGCTCCACCAGTAATTGACATCGCCTCATTCACCTGCTCAACTTGCCGCAATTCTACCAACTCACCGGGGAGCATAGTAGTATCACCGCCATCTTCCATCCTGACTTTGTTGGTCATCTGGCGAACAATCACCTCGATGTGCTTGTCGGAAATATCCACGCCCTGAGACTGATAAACCGACTGCACCTCATTCACCAAAAACGTCTGCACCTGTTGGAAACTCTCCAAGGCAGCCTCAAAAGTAGACTGCCGCTCCTTGAGCACGTGGAAGAACACCTCCAGAATTTCGTGAGGGTTAGCAGGCCCGTCGGTCAAAGCTTCGGCGACGCCTACGCGCTGTCCGTCGGAAACGATCGGGTTTTGACCAGGCAACAAAGGATACTCCTCAATCCTGCCATCATCCTCTATCACCGCAAGTTCCACAACATCGTCATCCGTAACCACGCGAGCCGTCCCCGGCCGCTTGGCTAAAATACAAGCTTCCTTCGGCTTTCGCCCTTCAAGAAGTTCCTCAATCCGTGGCAAACCCTGAATGATATCCCCAGTCTTTGCCCGCTCAAACACCAGAATCACCAAATTGTCACCCCGCTGCACCAAGTCGCCGTCGTCTACGTGCAGCACCGCACCGGCCGAAACCCGGTAAGGACGAGCCACCCTGAGCAAGAGTTTCGCCGGTTCTGTCTCCGACGCAGGTACAACCTTCACAACTTGGCCGGACTCTTCAAGAACAACCCCCGGAGCTATTTCGGTACCAGCCACCAGCAGTTGACCCGGACTCACATCCGGCGTACCTGCCACAGAGATCGAAATAGAATCCGCATCTCGCATCACCAACAGTCGGCGCACTGGTTCGCCATGCCCCTCACGGATGCCTCGAACGATACCCGCTTCTTTGCAGAGAATCTCTGTGCGGGCGACTACTGCCCCGGGCGCGATCGACTGCCCATCTTCGACCAACAGCCGCGTGTGAGTGCTGCCTTGAGTCGGATCGGCAGACACGTCCCGCCGAATCACCAGCGATTCCAAAATCACTAACTGCAAGCGGAAAGTCTTTGAAGCTCGATCGCCCCCATCAGCCACAGCCATCGCCAACTCTTGCGACGCACTAACGTCTTCAGGCGAACCCCAAGCCGGGCCAGATCCGTCCGCCCCAAAAGCCGTAGCATCCTCCTCATCCGGCAGCAGCTCGATATCCGCCGCCAGTTGCGGAGCTCCGGAACCTATTTCTAAAATAAGCTGAGTCCGCAGCAGTTCCAATCCCTCGACAGACTTGACGCGCTCCCCATCCTTATAAGGAAGTCGCTGCACCGCTTTCAAAGAGATGGACTCATTGAGCGCCGTTTGAGAAGGCACAGGTGGCTTATCTGGCACCGGAAACTCCACGACAGGCCGCAGCAACAAAGCCGGGCCTTCAGGAGTTTCGATATACTCCGCATAGCCCAACTCTTCGGCAACCAAGCCAGGGAAAATTTCTTGACCGGCGTTGACGATTTGACCTTCCCCAAATGTTAGCGGCGGGCGGTCAACTACATGGAGTGTGCCAGGTTTGATCACAATTTCCCGGAGGATGTCATTTTTCTGAGTGATTTCCACTGCCCCGCTGGTTTGGCAGAAAATATCCTTAACGACTTCTGTACCGGCCTCAACGTACTGGCCATCTTCCACCAGCAGCAGAGAAATATCCTTATTAACCTCGTGGCACTCTTCCGGTATCCAGAGCAGAGTGCCGCCTTTGACCACTTCGTAGCCAAGTTTAGCTTTGCCGCGCTTGTGGACTTCCACCCCGCCGTACTTGACAATGCCCCCTGTAGCTGTGCGGTAGCTGTCGTCGAGCAGTTCGGCGACGACTTCCCCGTTAATCACTTTGCTCCCAGGAGCCGTCTTCAGGGAAAACCGCTGCTTAGAAGATGTTTCGATCGTGTAGTGGTCGCGGCCGCCTGCACTTTCAGCCCGCACGACTGCTTGGTCGAGCAGGACTTGGGCGGTGATAATTTCAATTTCTCTGGGGTCAGCGATGCGGACTACGCCACCGTGTTCGGAGACGAGTTTAGTTTCGGCAATCACGCTTTCGGCCGGAATGCGATCGCCATTTTTCACTGCTGGTTCCGCGCCAGGGGGCAAGTTGTAGACCTCTCCTGAAAGAATCCAAATCAGCCCGCCTTTGCTGGCTGTGCGGGTGGTATTCCCTTGGCGGTCGGTTTTTTCTTCTGGCACCAAATCAGCAAATTTGGCTTCTCCGGCTAAGTCGGAAGCCACGTCTGTAGTCACTTTTTCCGTAGTTTTGCGGGCGGCGCGACCGACGATCGGCACTTCTGCCAAAACTTGACCGGGAATGGCACGCTGTCCGTCTTTGACCATCAGAGTAGAACCCTGGACGATCGCCAATTCGATTTTCAGTTTTTGATTTTTGGCGCCGGATTTCCCTTCTTCAAATCCGTCGCCCTCAAATACAAGTTTGCCGTTGTTTTCTGCCACCAGTGCTTCTTCGCCGTGTCTGGTGCGGAACGAGCGAGTACGCAAGTTCTTGAATTTCACTACGCCGGGGAAGGGTGCGCGTTCTTGTTTCGCGACTTCTCCAGTGAATACGCCGCCGGTGTGGAAGGTACGCATGGTGAGCTGGGTTCCCGGTTCCCCGATCGACTGAGCCGCAATAATCCCGATCGCTTCTCCCATGTCCACCATTTTCAAGTGGGCGAGACTCCAGCCATAGCAGTGCTGACAAACCGATCGGGTAGATTCACAAGTCAGGGGCGATCGTAAATACACCTCTGCGACCCCTGAATTACCAATTTCCGTCGCCAACTCCTCGGTAATTGGCTGATTTCGGACGGCTTTTTCGCTGCCGTAAGACACGATTTCCCCGGTTTTGGGGTGCACCACATCTTTTGCGAACACCCGCCCTAGCAGTCTGTCCTTGAGGGGAATCAGCACTGTTGCTCCGTCCGTCATCGGCCGTACTCGAATTCCCCGCTGAGTGCCGCAGTCAACTTCCCGCACAATTACGTCTTGGGACACATCCACCAAACGGCGAGTCAAATAGCCAGAGTCTGCCGTCCGCAACGCTGTATCTACCAAGCCTTTGCGCGCGCCGTAGGAAGAGATGATGTATTCGGTGACGGTGAGTCCTTCGCGGAAGTTGGTTTTGATTGGCAAGTCGATGATTTCTCCTTGGGGGTCAGCCATCAATCCGCGCATTCCGACTAGCTGTCGCACTTGAGAAATGTTTCCCCGCGCCCCGGAGAAGGCCATCATGTAGACCGAGTTTAGGGGGTCTGTGGCTCGGAAGTTTTTGACTACTTCGTCTTTAAGGTCTTCTGAGGTGCTGTTCCAGGTATCGATTACTTTTTGGAAGCGTTCGACTTCGGTGATTTCGCCTCTGGTGTATTTTTGTTCGGTGATGCGGATTTCTTCTTCGGCTGCATCGAGGAGCGATCGTTTTGACGGGGGCACTTGCAGATCGTCTACGCTAATCGAAACTCCCGCTCGTGTCGCAAAGCGGAAACCCAAGTCTTTGAGTTTATCGGCCATTTGCGCTGTACGGGCCGTTCCGTAGTGCATGAAAGACCAAGAGATTAATTTTTTGAGCTGACCTTTGTCAACAACTCGATTGCGAAAAACAATTTCCTTATTTTCTGTCATTTTTCTGAGTAGTGGTAATTGGTAATTGGTAACTTTTACTGCCGTTCGACTTCGGCTCCCCTGAGCGAAGCCCAAGGTTTCAGAACGTAGCCGAAGTATTGGTAATTGGTAATTGGTAATTGGTAATTGGTAATTGATAAGTAGAGCGGCGGGAAAAAACAACAAGCATTTTGTAGGGGCTGCTTTAGCGTATAAAGAACCGAGCTAAGCTAGGAGATCAATGCACTCACCTGCCCTTCCCATAATAAAGTTTATGTGCACCTACCTACTTAATTGGTAATTGGTAACTTTTTCTACCCTTAGACTTTGCTCAGTCACCGCGTCGCTGAAAGTATTTGTAAGTAGTAATGGGTAAATTTTCTGGTTTGAATCACTCTTATTTGTTAGCGATTATTTGTCAGTTATTACCCATTACCCCTTACCCGTTACCTCTTATCCATTACCTCTTACCCCTTACCCATTTCTAATTGTTAATTACCGATTCGATGGTTTGGTGATAGATAATCCGGCCCGGAGTAGTGCGAATGAACTGATTGAGTACCTTGCCCTCTCCGTCTTCCCGAATCCGGCGGAACTTGTATTCTTTCGTCACGATACCGTCGGTAGAGCGTTCCACCTTCAGGGGTTCTCCCTCTGGTTCTGCGTTTTCTATAGCGCCTTGAAACCTCACCCACACATAAGAGTGCAAGTCAACGATTCCTTGTTCGTAAGCTACAACCGCGTCGGTAAGGTTGGAAAAATAGTGACCGGCTCCTTTTTGAGCGTCAGGATTTTCGGCTGTCAAGTAATAGCAACCGAGCACCATATCTTGAGAAGGAGTAACGATCGGTCTTCCCGTTGCCGGCGACATAATGTTGTTAGAAGCCAGCATCAGCAAGCGCGCTTCCGCCTGAGATTCCAGAGACAAAGGCACGTGTACTGCCATTTGGTCGCCGTCAAAGTCAGCGTTAAAAGCCGGACAGACTAGCGGGTGAAGCTGAATTGCCCTCCCGTCCACCAAAATCGGCTCAAACGCTTGAATCCCCAAACGGTGGAGAGTGGGCGCCCGGTTTAGCATTACCGGGTGTCCTTCAATCACCTCCTGAAGCACGTCCCAAACACTGGGATCGTTGCGCTGGATCAGTTTTTTGGCAGCTTTGATGTTGTTGACCAATCCTTGGCGGATCAAGCGGTGGATGACGAAAGGCTGGAAAAGTTCGATCGCCATTTCCCTCGGCAAACCGCACTGATGAATTTTCAGTTTCGGCCCCACCACAATCACCGAACGCCCGGAGTAGTCAACCCGTTTCCCCAGCAAGTTTTGCCGGAAGCGACCTTGTTTCCCTTCAATGATGTCCGACAGCGACTTCAGCGGGCGGTTGTTTGCCCCCACCACTGTCCTGCCCCGGCGACCGTTGTCAATCAGCGCATCCACAGCTTCTTGCAGCATCCGCTTTTCGTTACGGATGATAATCTCTGGTGCCAGAATTTCTTGGAGTCTCGCCAAGCGGTTGTTGCGGTTGATTACTCTCCGGTAAAGATCGTTGAGGTCGCTCGTTGCAAAACGCCCGCCGTCTAGCTGTACCATCGGCCGCAAGTCGGGGGGAATCACCGGAATCACATTGAGTACCATCCAATCGGGTTGAGAGCCCGTAGCGATGAAGTTGTCAATTACCCGCAAGCGTTTAATTAACTTTGCCCGTTTTTGACCTTTAGCATTGGCAATATCTTCCCGCAACTTTTCCGCTTCACTTTCTAGCGGAATATTTTGCAGCAAAACTTGCAAAGCTTCAGCACCTATGCCTACTTCTACACCTGTGAGTGTGGAATCTTCGCTGTAAAGTTCGTCTTCTATTTCCAACCAAGCATCTTCCGTGAGCAATTGCTTGTATTGCAGTTTTTCGGCATTACCGGGATTGAGAACAACATAGGCATTGAAATAGACGATTTGTTCCACATCTCGCAGCGGCATATCTAACAGAATTGCCATGTAACTCGGGATGCCTTTGAGATACCAAACGTGAGCTACTGGAGCTGCTAATTTGATAAATCCCATCCGGTGACGGCGAACGCGAGATTCAGTGACTTCAACACCGCATCTTTCGCAAACAATGCCTCTATGGCGAACTCGTTTGTACTTCCCACAATGACATTCCCAATCTTTTGCAGGCCCAAAAATGCGCTCGCAAAACAAGCCATCCATTTCAGGTTTTAATGTCCTATAATTAATTGTTTCTGGTTTTGTCACCTCGCCGGTTATCTGACCGTTGGGTAAAGTTCTCTCTCCCCACTGCCGAATTCTTTCTGGTGAAGCTAACCCGATCTTGACGTAATCAAAGCGTTGTTCTATTTTAGCCATTCTTGACTCCAATTGATGATTTACAGTCGATTATTTGTGGTAATTTATCTTTTTTGTTGGCTTGTTTTGCGGCTTAAATCAATTTAATTCTCCTCTATATGTGACATTCCTTTTGATATCAGAAATGACATTTCTGGATACCCCAAATTCCTGAGCAATTTTAGCAATGGATTCTCCGGCTTGAATTCGTTCTCTGATTTCAAGAGCTTGAGCAAAAGTAAAGTTGCGATCGAGATGTCCACCCATGCGAGGAAGTGGAACCTGTTGACCTGCTTCCTTCCAAGTGACGTGATATTTAATATCGTGTATGGTTTTGCGACCGACACTGTATTCCTGTGCTACATCCTTCATCCTCTGTCCTGCTGCTAGCTTTTGTCGAATTTCTCGCACCTTTTCCCAATCTAATTTGGCATTGGAAAGAGGATGACTTTTTCCTTGAGTGCGTCCTTTCTTAGAAGCATCTAACAAATTTTGAGTGCGAGTACCAGCCCAAAGGTGTTCTGGATTGATGCAACTGGGATTGTCGCAGGTATGACAAGCATCCATCGAAGTCGGAAGTTCATATCCTAATTTCTCGGCTAAAACAGCACGGGTAACTGATTTTAATTTCCCATTTTTCCAGTATCTGCCATAACCTTGACCATCCTTTCCACCTAGGAAAATAATGCAGCCGCTGCCTTGAATTTCTCCTAAAAACTTGGGTGAAACTGTAGTGAAGTTATCCGGAATATTTGTCTGAAGTATCTTAGTAATAGTTTCATGTTGTACTCCATACTCTTTTGCTAGGTGGTTCTTGATGGTTCCAGATAAATATTTAGTCTGAATTTCCCGTAGTTGTGCGATCGACAATATGCCAATACCGGGAATACTTTTGCGTCTGGGAGTTTTGCGATCGCGCCCAATCATCTGCCCGGTATTCTCAGCAGCAGTACCTACTACCAGATGTGCCGGGTTGATGCAGCTTCTATTGTCGCAGGTATGGCAACCAAAATAACCGGAACCGAGGAACCCTGCTATTTTCGATTCGAGGACTAAACGGTGGACTAATACTGTTTTGCCATCGATCCACTTGCGCGCGTAACCGTTGCCAAACTTGCTCCCTTGCCAATTAATACAGCCAGTCTTCAGGTCAACTTCTCCTTGAATTCCTGGGACAACTGTTACAATATTCATGTTCAGCGTCTCTCCTGTTTAGAGCGTTGATTCGCCTCAGCAGTGGTACGAACACTGCTGAGGCATTTTAATTTGAGATTGTCGATTAAAGATTAAAGAATTGAATGCTGTCAAAAAATCTTTAATCTTTAATCTTTAATGCCTAATCCTCGTCAAGTTCGTCACGAGAAAGCGATTCGTAAGTAGGCCGGGAGGGCGATCGCTTGCCCCCAGCATCTGCCATCAAATCAACCTCAACGTGCTCGCTGCCCTCGTCGGACGTATTCACCTTGTGCACGGCAATATCCAAGCACAAAGACTGCAACTCCCGCATCAGCACCTTGAAAGATTCCGGCGTACCGGGGCGCGGAATAGCTTTGCCTTTGACGATCGCATTCAGCGCTTCATTCCGCCCCTGCATATCGTCCGACTTCACAGTCAGCAACTCTTGCAAAGTATAAGCTGCGCCGAACGCTTCCAGAGCCCAGACTTCCATTTCTCCGAACCGCTGACCCCCCTGCTGCGCTTTGCCGCCCAACGGCTGCTGCGTTACAAGCGAGTAAGGGCCTGTGCTGCGGGCGTGGATCTTATCGTCTACCAAGTGAACCAGCTTCAGCATATAGGCGATGCCGACTGTGATCGGGCGATCGAACGGTTCACCAGTTCGGCCATCGTAGACAATAGTCTTGCCGGGGTGCTTTTCATTAAACACCCAAGGCTTGCCGGTTTTTTCGCGCGCCTCCTGTAACTTGCCGTGTACGGTTTCCCGCGACTTTTCAGCGCCGTGCATTTCATCAAAAGGCACCATCTTGAACCGCATCGAGAGATTTTCGCCGGCCCATCCCAGCAAGCACTCAAAAATCTGACCTACGTTCATCCGCGACGGTACGCCCAAGGGATTGAGCACTATGTCAACCGGAGTCCCGTCGGGTAAATAAGGCATATCCTCCATCGGCAGAATCCTGGACACAATACCCTTATTCCCGTGGCGGCCGGCCATTTTGTCGCCGACTTGAATCTTCCGCTTTTGAGCTACGTAGACGCGGACGACCATGTTGGCGCCAGGGGGCAGTTCGTCGCCCTGTTCGCGGGTAAACACCCGCACGTCAACCACGCGGCCTTTTTCGCCGTTAGGGACGCGGAGGGAATTGTCGCGCACGTCGCGGGCTTTTTCGCCGAAGATTGCCCTCAGCAGTTTTTCTTCCGGCGGTTGGTCGGATTCGCCTTTGGGGGTGACTTTGCCGACTAGGATGTCGCTGGCTTCTACCCAGGCACCTTTGCGGATAATGCCCTGTTCGTCTAGCTGGCGCAGCGCGTCTTCGCCGACGTTAGGAATTTCGCGGGTGATTTCTTCGGGACCGAGTTTGGTTTGGCGGGCTTCGATTTCGTATTTTTCAATGTGGATCGAAGTGTAGACATCTTCGTACACCAAACGCTCGCTAATTAGCATCGCGTCTTCGTAGTTGTAGCCTTCCCAAGGCATATAAGCTACGAGGATGTTGTGACCCAGAGCGAGTTCTGCCCCTTCGGTGGAGGAACCGTCGGCGAGCACTTGACCTGCTACGACTCGATCGCCCTCATAAATCAGCGGACGCTGGTTTAAACAAGTATCCTGGTTAGAACGCTGATATTTTTGCAGTTCGTGTTCGATGCAGCCAGCATATTTTTGCTTCCAAACCGAGGGCTGTTTGACTTTGAGATCGTCGTATTCCTTAATCAGGAAATGTTCTTCGCTGGAATTCGATTCGGCATCTACAGCCAGGGGTTTGACAATAATCCGGGTAGCGTCGATGTAAATCACCTCGCCGTCGATCCGGGAAACCACAACCATCCCGGAATCTCGGGCGGCCTGAGCTTCCAAGCCCGTACCGACTAGCGGCCGTTCTGGTTTCAGTAGCGGCACAGCTTGCCGCTGCATATTCGATCCCATCAGAGCTCGGTTGGCGTCGTCGTGTTCCAAGAACGGAATCAGGGATGTCGCGACGGAGACGATTTGCACCGGCGAAATCGCCATGTAGTCCACCTGCATCGGCGTGGTGGTAGTAAATTCTTGGCGGTAGCGGACGGCTACGGTTTCGCCCAAGAGGTTGTTGTTTTCGTCGAGGCTGATGTCTCCGGGGGCGACGCGCAAATCGTCTTCTTCGTCGGCTGTCATGTAAACAGGGGCTTTGTCGCGGAGCACCCGTCCTTTTTCTACTGGATAAAAAGGAGTTTCAATGAAGCCGTAGGGGTTGACGCGGGCGTGGGTTGCCAAGGAACCGATCAGACCGGCGTTGGGGCCTTCTGGTGTTTCGATCGGGCAAATCCGGCCGTAATGGGACGGGTGAATGTCCCGCACTGCAAACCCGGCGCGTTCGCGAGTCAGACCTCCGGGGCCCAAAGCGGAAAGCCGACGTTTGTGAGTCAGTTCTGCCAGAGGGTTGGTTTGATCCATGAACTGCGATAGCTGGGAGGAACCGAAGAATTCCTTGATTGCTGCTACTAGCGGTTTGGGGTTGACCAGAGAAGCGGGGCTGAGGGAGTCGGCATCCGAGACGGTCATTCTTTCGCGGATGATCCGTTCTAAGCGGTTGAGGCCGACTCGGACTTGGTTTTGCAGCAGTTCTCCGACACTGCGGACGCGACGGTTGCCTAAGTGGTCGATGTCGTCGGTGGAGCCGATGTCGAATTCCAGGTTAATTAAGTAGTCGATCGCCGTCAAGATATCTTGCGATGTCAGCACCCGCATCGTATCGGGGACTGTCAAGCGCAATTTCTTGTTGAGTTTGTAGCGGCCGACTCGGCCCAAATCGTAGCGTTTGGGGTCGAAAAAGCGCGAGTTGAGGAGCTGTTCGCCGCCGGCCACGGTGGGGGGTTCCCCTGGACGGAGTTTGCGGTAGAGCTCCATCAAAGCTTCTTCTTCGCCGAATTGTCCTTCTTTCTCGATCGTTTTTTGGAAGTATTCCGGGTGGCGGAGTGAGTCGTAGATTTCGCCGTCTGTGAGTCCGAGGGCTTTAAGCAGCACCTGGGCTGAGAGTTTGCGGGTTTTGTCGATTCTGACCCAGACTAAATCGTTTTTGTCTGTTTCAAATTTCAGCCAAGCGCCGCGGTTGGGGATGAGCGAGGCGTTGTAGGAACGGCGACCGTTTTTGTCGGTTTCCGATTTGTAGTAGACGCCGGGCGATCGCACGATTTGGTTGACAATCACCCGTTCCGCGCCGTTGATGATGAAAGTGCCGCGCTCGGTCATCAAGGGCAAGTCGCCGATGAAGACTTCTTGTTCTTTGATTTCCCCTGTTTCTTTGTTAATCAGGCGGGTGGGGACGTACATTTGTACCGAGTAGGTGCTGTCCCTGCGCTTGGCTTCGTCCACATCATATTTGGGGCGCTTGAGTTTGAAGTCTTTGCCCATGAAGTGGAGTTCCAGCTTGCCCGTGTAGTCTGTAATCGGGGAGAAGCTGTCGAGTTCTTCGATCAGTCCGGCTTCTAGGAACCAGCGGAAACTTGCCCGCTGGATTTCGATCAGATCGGGCAAGGTGAAGGCGAATTCTGTGTAATCTTTAGTGGTCATGGGGGTCCTTTTTCCGCAGTGGCTCTAGCTTTTTACATGGCGCCAAGGCTGGGCTTTTTTACCTTGTTGCGTTTTTTTGATTGATTGTGTGAGAGAATTTATATGATGTTTTCGATCGCCTACCAACTGTTGCAACGGTTATTTTTCCGGGTTGCTCGCAGTATTTTTGTGCGGATTTTGGCTTCGATCCCGATGCTTTTAGCTCCGATCTCGTGGTTTTCCTGGGTAAATCCCCTACACTTTTGACTCCTAAAATTGACTTGACAGCTATTGCCAAATTGCTGAGGTTCCAAGTTTCTTCTGATGTGTAAGTTTGAGTGTGTAAGTTTGAGGTATTGCGTGAAGTTGTGACCGATCCTGAAGGTTAGCGTACTCGCGTTGTGTTGGCAGTTTCCGGGCGACATCGCAGGATCGGATACTCAGCCAACGCCCGATCGGTCGGTTCTTTTTATTATAGGACGCAAATCCGATCGCAACAGGCAACGCCAAAAGAATCTCCAATAAAGGATGAATCCGGTTTTTCTGGCAGGATATAAATGAGATTGTCCCGATCGCTGGCTCCTAAATCGACCTGTTTTCCTCGTTTTTCTGTTCTGCTATAACTAAACTGAAAAGCCGAATAGCTGACAGGCATTTTCGGTTGTCTGCTGGGACAAAGTTAAGAGAGAAACTCCTCTCAATTTAGCAACTTGCTCGGCTACGTAGTAGACGTAGGCTGGTTCGTTGCGTTTTCCCCGCTGGGGTACGGGGGCGAGAAAAGGGCAATCTGTCTCGACTAGGATGCGATCGCTATTTACCATACAAGCTGATTCTTGTATTTGCAAGGCTTTTTTAAAGGTGACTGTTCCGCTAAAACTGATGTAGAAACCTAGGTCTAAAAACCACTGGGTTTCTTCGGGCGTGCCTCCCCAACAGTGCATGACCCCGCGCACTGGCCCGCGTGTTTGCCAAAAGTTCCTCAGCATTTCGGCCATTGGGGCGGCGGCGTCGCGACAGTGGATAATGACTGGTTTGTCAAGTTCCTGGGCGATTTCAAGCTGTGCCTCAAACACTTTAAACTGGTGTTCTCGATCGTCAGCTTTATAAAAGTCCAGTCCGGTTTCGCCGATCGCCACTACCCTAGAGTCCGAATTCGCTAATTCCCTAATCTGGCTCGCCGTCTCGTCTGTCCACTTCTCGGCATCTAGGGGGTGGAGTCCAACCGCAAACGAGACTTCGGCAAACTGATTGGCGATTGCTTGAATGCCGGCAAATTCTTCTGGCTCTACACAAGAATGAACCAGCCGAACTACACCAGCTTCGCGCCAGCGTTCTCGAATGGCTTCTAACTCAGATTTGTAGGTCTCAAAGTTGATATGAACGTGAGTGTCGATGAGCTGCATGGGGGAAGCAGATTAGAGGTGATACGGGAGAGTCCTTGTGGGATAGGGCGAGGGGGGAGTGAGAGAGTCTGGGAATGGGAGTGGCAGAGAGTGTGTGGGAAAAATCTTCCGTCTTCTTTCTTCCTTCTTCCTTCTTCCTGCTTCACGCTTGACTGCTTCACGCTTGACTTCTTCCCTCAACATCCATCCCTTCAATCTTGTACACTGCTTCGTTGCCGAACTTTCTGCTTCCTTAAGATGCTACCGAGGATGTTTCGTGTGGCTTGAGAGTTCTTGCCAAGCGGGACTTTTTGCGAGCGCCGTTGTTGCGGTGGAGTACACCTTTTTTGACAGCTTTGTCAATTTTGCTGTAGGCCTCAGACATTCGCTGCTGGACTTCTTGCATTAATTCAGGACTCGGAGCTGCAGCGTACTTGTCTACGGCCGCGAAATACTTCTTCATCAAAGTTTTGACCGCTGACTTGTAAGATTTGTTGTACAAGCGGTTACGTTCGGCGATTTTGACTCGTTTGACGGCGGACTTAATATTTGCCATAGTTCAGTTGCTGGAAGTAGGTATTCATTGATACACCCTAGTCTCAAGACAGTCCCAAGACACGGGGATTTTGAAGGACAACCTTTTCGGGATCGATCCGCAAAAAGCTTGATTTTTAATGGCGGAGTGAAATAGCCACTTTCCATTCGCTCAGATTGAGCTGAGTCTGTGGCTACTTTTTGGCGACGCCCGCGCAATAATTTTTTATTGACTCATTTAACTGCCTGTTTTTTACCCCTGAGAATACCCAAAGGTATGACACGGGTGTTACAGAGGCGTTTTGCGGTGTTTCCACCGTCACCAGTTAAAGTCACGGTTTCTTGCGCGCAATTTTTAAGTATACAATAATTTGGCGTTTTTTTATAAAAAAATTATCAGGTGTTGGAAAAACTAATATAGCACCTATTCTGCTTAAAATCCAATTCTCTGAAAAATCCAAGTTAAGCTATAACAAAGAATACGGGTGATTTGGGCTTCGGCAAGAAGCACTTACCGAAGGTAGAAGGTAAAAAGCTGAAGGTAGAAGGTAGAAGGTAGAAGACAGCCGGATCAGAAGGTAGAAGGTAGAAGGCAGAATCAAAATTCTCCCGCTCGAACACTCTCCCTCTCGGATATTATCGGGGTCGAACACTCTCTCCTGTGCGTTCCCACCCTCTTCCTCCGCACCTGGTTCTCTGGCGGGCAATTCCTAGAGAAGGTTGTGACTTGTCCTCAGTGTTGCAAAATCCTTGACAGAGATTTAAACGCTGCACTGAAGCCTTGGAAAATGCCGCGACTCTCGCGGTTTAAGCTTGTGGACTGGTGGTGGCTTAATTCTCTAGGAGAACCCCACAAAAATCCCCAATTGTCAAGCAAATGTTAGTGAAGTTATAGACGGCATTCCTAATCTCCATGCTGCGAATCATTACTCAGTGGGTTGAGGCACAAGCTGAACTGCGACGGATCTGCGATCGCACCCATGACGAACTTGTCGTTCACAAAGAAGCCACCGTGCGGGAGGTGCTGCAAGCTGTAAGGCGCAGAGGCGATCAGGCTGTGCTGCACTACACTGCTGAATTTGACCGCATGACCCTAAATGTGGAAGATTTACGGGTCAGTGGCGCCGAATTGGATGCTGCTTACCAGCAGGTGTCGAAAGAATTATTAAATGCCATCCGGCTGGCTTGCAAACAGGTAGAGGCGTTTCACCGACAGCGCGTACCCAAGTCTTGGGTGCAGTTTGGTGATGACGAGATTGTTTTGGGCAAGCGCTACACGCCGGTCGATCGAGCGGGAATCTACATTCCTGGCGGTCAGGCGTCCTATCCGAGCTCGGTGATCATGAATGCGGTTCCTGCGAAGGTCGCCAAGGTGCCGAGACTGGTGATGTGTACTCCCCCCGGACAGGAGAAGAAAATGAATCCTGCGGTGCTGGTAGCGGCTCAGGAAGCGGGAGTTGATGAGATTTATCGGGTAGGCGGGGCGCAGGCGATCGCGGCTTTGGCCTACGGTACGGAAACTATTCCGAAGGTGGATTTAATTACTGGGCCGGGGAATATTTACGTCACTCTGGCTAAAAAGCTGGTTTACGGGACTGTGGGGATCGATTCTCTGGCTGGCCCGTCGGAGGTGCTGATTATTGCGGATGGTTCGGCGAATCCCGTGCACGTGGCTGCGGATATGTTGGCTCAAGCTGAGCACGATTCGATGGCGTCGGCAATTTTGCTGACGGCGGATTCGGTGCTGGCTAGGAAAGTGGTGGCTGAGGTAGACAGACAGTTGGCAAATCACCCGCGCCGAACTTTAACAGAAAAGGCGATCGCCAACTACGGTTTAGTCGTAGTAGTTGACTCGCTCAAAGCTGCGGCGGAACTCTCTAACGAGTTTGCGCCCGAACACTTGGAATTGCAAGTTGCAGATCCTTGGGCTTTGCTAGACCAAATTCGCCACGCTGGGGCGATTTTCTTGGGCTGCTCGACGCCGGAAGCTGTAGGTGATTATTTGGCTGGCCCAAATCATACTTTGCCGACTTCTGGGGCTCCGCGCTATGCGTCGCCGCTGGGTGTCGAAACTTTTATGAAGCATTCGAGTTTGATTCAATATTCGCCGGCTGCACTTAAGAAGGTGAGTAGGGCGATTAATGTTTTGGCGGAAGCAGAGGGGCTTCCTTCTCACGCTGATTCGGTGCGGCTGCGGACTGAAAATGAGGGAAAGGGTGAGTTTTAGATGGTAGATTTAAGTAGATGATCGGCAAAATACATAGGTAGTCAAAAGCGAGTGAAATGCAATGAAAGGAAGCAATTCTCTTGCGATTATGGTAGCTTTACATTCTGTGACAAGGGGTCCAGTTTATTTGTACCTACCTACTTACGCACTGCGGGCTTACAAAACCCGGTTTCTTCAAGTATCTTGCTTAAATGACGCAATTATGTTAAGAAACCGGGTTTCTGGGTAGGTAATAATGATGTTGGTGGGAAGCGCGAAATTGTCGACAGTAGGCGACAATCAACGAAATATTTAAAGTCTAAATATCTGAGATTTAAAGGTGCATGGTATTGAATACTGTTTTGGTAGCGATCGACAATTCAGAGCTTGCAGAACGGGTTTTGCAAGTTGTAGGACAATTTCAGCTAGAACCGACGGCAAAGGTGATTCTAGTTCATGTTGTCAGTTCTGGTATGTCGGATTTTGACGCGGTTGTCGATCGACCTCACGCTCAGGGAGATGAGATTGCTTACCGAGAGGTGGAGAAGTTACTGCAATCTTATCAGGAAAAGTTGCCTTGCCAGAGCGAATTGGAGATTGTTTCGGGACAACCTGCAGAAGAAATTGTCCGTTTGGCTAATATTTATAAGGCGGATTTAATTGCGCTCGGCTGTCGGGGTTTGACTGGTTTAAAGCGGATTTTGGAGGGTTCGGTGAGTGCTGATGTTGTGGCTGAGGCTCCTTGTTCGGTGTTGGTGGTGCGGGCTAAGTAAGGGCAATTGAACCGCAGGGATGGACAGGCGAGACGCCTGTTCCACGGAGATTTACAGTAGTTAAAACTTGTAGGGTGTGTCAGCCAAGAGTTATTGAAGCCGCAGATAATTATAATGCGCTCTGACGCACGGATACAACTTTTTGTTTATTTATCATGTTAATTGTTGTAAAAATTTGAGAGTCAGTTTCAAACAGTAGTTAGACTGTCAGCAGGATAAATTTTGATTGGACTGTGGCCTGAGTCTCTCGTCGGTTAGATATGTCTTGCCCAATCCGCCTTTTCCCCATAAAAGGATGAGGATGTGTAATCTCCAGCAATAGTGGGTTTTACAGTGAGTTTAAAGTCACAATATTTTTCTAATTATCACACACTCCGATACAATTCGGCGTGTTTATGAAACCGTTTAAAAAGCAGTTTTATTAAAACTTATTAGCTGCCAAGGCTATGACTAAAAAACCGCATCGCTTGATTCCGCCAATTCTGGCTGCTGCTTTGACTGTGTTTGGGGTGGCACTTTGTTGGACGCCATCTTCTACCTACAACAATCTGGGTAATGTCAAGTCAGTCCTAGGGAAATATGAAGAGGCGATCGTAGATTATTCTAAGGCGATCGAGCTGAATCCCAAAGATGCTGATGCCTACAAAAATCGGGGTTTAGCCAAGTTGCGGCTAGGGAAATATGAACAGGCGCTCTCCGATTATACTAAGGCGCTTGAGCTGAATCCCAAAAATGCTGATGCCCATAACCATCGCGGTTATGCCAAGTTGGAACTAGGGAAATATGAAGAGGCGATCGCCGATTTCAATAAGGCGATCGAGCTGAATCCCAAATATGCTTCCGCCTACAAAAATCGGGGTTTAGCCAAGTCTGTGCTAGGTAAACAAGAAGAAATGAATGCAGATTTCAATAAGGCGTTAGAGCTGAATCCGAAAGATGCTAACGGCTACTTTATGCGGGGTTTATTGAATTCTATGGTAGGGAAAAAAGCAGAGGCACTCGCAGATTTTAATCAGGTTATAGACTTGCATCCCAAAGATGCTTCCGCTTACAATAGTCGAGGTGATGCCAAGTTTGCCCTAGGAAAAACAGAAGAGGCGCTCGCAGATTATAATAAGGCGATTGAGCTAAATCCAAAAGATGCTGATGCCTACAACGATCGCGGTTATGCCAAGTCAGACCTAGGGAAAAAAGCAGAGGCGCTCGCCGATTATAATAAGGCGATCGACCTGAACCCCAACGATGGTTTCTTCTACTTTGTTCGGGCTAATGCCAAGTCAGACCTAGGGAAAAAAGAAGACGCGATCTCGGATTATAGTAAGGCTATAGACCAGGGTTTAAGGGTGGGTGATGCCGTCGCCTACTACAATCGAGGTAATGCCAAGTCTGCCCTTGGGAAAAAAGCAGAGGCGATCGCAGATTATCAAAAAGCCGCTGACTTGTACAAGCAAGAAGGAAAAACAAGTGATTACCAAGATGCTGTTAACCAAATTAAAAAATTCTCACCACAGTAGCGAGTTAGAGATTGTTTTGAGAAACCGACCGAGTAGATTTTGCCTTGGAATAATATTTATCCAGCACATTTAATTGAACCGCACAACCGCTGCAATCAGTAGAGCGGATATCAACCAAATTGCTGCAATCCCTTACTGTGCAAATTCTCCTCGCTGTGCTGCATTTCCTTCATATCCTCACCCGCAACTATCCCGTAAATTTCCGTGTAGATTTTTCCGTATTTAACCTTTTCTAAAGCTGACAAGATTATCAAGTCCTTGCGAGCGAGTTCTGATTTCAGCGTGACAAGAATCGATTCCAAAGTCCCATCCATTCGCCAGCTACTGGAATATTGAGCCACCTCCTTTCCCAGCCCCAGTAAGGTATGGCGCTGCACACAAAGCGGAGTCGAACCATTAACTCGGAAATTGGCATCAATGGCATACAACTCTCCCTCAGAGTCTTCCAGCACGTCGAAGCCAATAACGCCGAAATAACCCTGTTGGTGAGCATATTTACCAATAGCGGCAATCATCTCAAAAAACCTACTCATGTCGGTTTCGCGGTAGTGAATCAGTCCCCCTAAATAGCTGCCCTCTGGGGTGACAAGTTGGCTGGTAGTGCCGATAAGCGTGATATTTCCCGTTTTGCTTACATAGAACTGCACGCAATAGTTCTGCACTTCATTCTTGACGAATTCCGAGACAATAATCGTATCCAGCAACTTAATATCGAGATATTTCCTCACTTCCTGCAAGCAGTAGTTCAGATCGCTGGCGCTTTTGATAATATAAGTGCCTTCTCCAGAAAGCCCGTGGGACGTTTTAATCAAGTAGGGGAATTGCTCTGGTAACTGAATGCTTTCGAGATTGACTTCGTGCAGATTGTAGGTTTGGTATTTCGGACATTGCACGCCTAATTCTGCTAGCGTGGCTTTGCTGAGTAAGTGGTAGTGGATGTCGGGATGGACGGCGTGTTTTTCAGGTTTGAGATTGTCGAAGGGAAATAGACTCAGGAGTTTGTCAAAGCGATCGCTTACGCTGAGATCTTCGAGATAAGTTGAGCAGTCTATCATCTCCATACTGCTGTAGCTGAAGCCAAAATGCTCCCGCCAATAGTCCATCAGCGAGTTCGGCGGCTGATTAATCACAATCCCTGGGATGGCATCGCCTAACACAGCCAGATTTTTCCAAGGTTCCTTCTGACCAATCTTGTCGAAAGAAGTTTTGGTGGCTTCACTGCTGCCGTCTTGAATAAAGTATTTTTTTCTGTTGGGGTAAGCAGCCCAACTGGCAGTTGCAGGGTAATTTAGGATGAACGCATAACCTGCATCTGTAATGTCTGCAGCAAACAAATCGGAAAGAGAATTACCCTGAAAGTAAGGAAAGTCGTATGTTGAGTTCATAAGAAACCTTCAAGTCGAGTTTGAATTGAACTGTTTTGCCGGCCACTAAGTAGCTCGACATAATTAAAAGTAGGGTGGGCAATGCCCGCCCTACAAATTGAAAAAGTGTTTATTGATGTCCAGCTACTTAATACCTAGGAAACAAGATATTAGTTGCGGAATTTTAACTCTCTCCAACTAGGGAGAATGCAACCTCAATAATTTCAATGATGGACGAGTTGTTTTTTCTTAGTGAACACAGCCACCTTGTCCATTCCTGAGGTTCTATAAGCACAAGCCATGTCCGTTGAATTATGCGCCCAGCCAACCCGCCCTTGAGGGTCTATGAGGATGCACCCAGCTTCTCCTGCTACCTTAGATGCCAGAGTCTCAATTGCCATCTGCGCTGCATCGTCTGGGTGCTTGCCGGACGCTAGAATGTCGATCGCCGTCTTAGCCAGAACTACTGGTATAATCGACTCGCCATCGCCTGTGGTCGAGCAAGCGCCCTGTTCATTTTCAGCAAACAAGCCTGAGCCGATAATGGCGCTGTCGCCGACGCGACCGGCGGGCTTATTCATAGTGCCGCCTGTTGAGGTACCGGCAACTAAGATGCCGCTGCTGTCCAAAGCTACACAACCAACGGTATTGGGGCGGTCAATAACTTCTTTTTCCTCCTCCCACTCTTCCTGTTGCTCATCAGCGATTAAGTCTTCTTTTTTACACATCTCGGCTCCATTTTCGGCCGCAAAATGTTCTGCGTGATCCGCTACTAAGAACATGGGTTTTTTATCCATAATCTTTCGCGCCACGGAGATGGGATGCCGCACGCCTTTAACATTTGCGAGGGCTCCCCAAGCTAATGAACCGCCTTCCATCATCGCTGCGTCTAGCTCTACCTCTCCCTTACTGTTGAGAACCGATCCAAAGCCTGCGTTAAATGTCTGGTCAGCTTCCAGAACCCGGATAGCTGCCTCAACAGCTTCTGCTGCTGTACCCCCCCTTGCGAGCACTGCCCAACCAGCTTCTGCGGCTGCGGTACAGCCTGCATTGTTGGCTGCTACCTTGTCTTCTGTGATGGTTTTTGCTCCACCGTGAACAATAATGCTTAGTACCATAAATTTCCTTTTTTTTATCTGAATATCTACTTAAAAATTTCTTATATCAATCAATTTATTATAAGCAATTTTTAAGTATTTTATTTGATGCTAGTTATATAGGCTAGCTGTGTTTAATTTAGGATTCGTCTATCTTCAGATATAATTATTTGTGTCGAGATTTGTATTCCTACCGACCTAGCTATTTACGAATTATTAATATATATGTTGCTAAAGTTATGTCAATAGTTTGATCACATTTAGCTTAGAGTTAGTTAAGGAACTTGAAAGAGTTAGGGAATAAAGATGAGGTAAAACTTAAGGGGATGCACTACACCTTAACAGGCAAAATTGCTAAACGTGAAGAATGAGACTTTGAGAGAAAAGAAGTGCGATCGGTCTTCACATCACTCTGAGCCTTTCTGCTGACCCGCCAAAAAGCCGCGCAGCCGCAACAAACTAGCCGTTTGACCCAAATTCAGCCTTAGCAGCGGCACTCCCGTGCGATCGCTAATTCGGCGGTACTTTTATTGCTGTGCTAAAATCGCTACTTTTACTGTTAACAAAAGTTGCAATTTTTTTTGCTAAAAACAGCAAGTAAAGCCATATAAACGCATATGCAAATTACAAATTACCCTTAATTAATTTAGATTACTTTCCTGAAAGTAAGGTTGATTCTTGGTTCAGTAACTTTGGCGGCTTTCGGGATTTGGTGTTGCCAAAAATGCTGGGTTGCTCCTTTCATCAGCAGGAAGCTTCCAGGAGTTAATTGAATTTCTAATTTCGTTTCTTTTTGGTATTTGTGCCTGAGCATAAAACGACGAGTAGCCCCAAAACTTACAGAACCGATCGCTGGGTTTTCACCAAGTTCTGATTCATCATCACTGTGCCAAGCTACACTATCTTTGCCGTCGCGATATAGATTAAGCAACACGCTGTTAAACACTGTACCTGCTATTGCTTCTATTTTAGATTTGATTGTTATGAGTGTAGGTGTCCATAGATTAGGCTCCATTTTTATTTTGGAGTAAGTGTAAGATTTACCTACATCTCCGTACCATGCGCTAAGTCGCGGTATAGCGACTTGCTTGCCAAAAAGCAGAGCCACCTCTTGCTTCCAATTAATAGCGCCGTACAATTCCGCAAATATCTCGTTGCTCTCATTGTTATTCAAAAAGTCGCGGTACATGATTATTTCGGCATCAGGCAGAGATAATTGCTGACCATGTTTCTGGCTTTCTGCTTTTGGCTCTTCCCACAATGAAAGTTGAGTATACATAAATCTGCTCGCTGATTACGTTTTACTGAAATTTATAAATATACAGTTGCTGACACAAGCACTGCCCAGCTTTACCATTAATCATGTAAAGCTAATTTTAGCATTTTAACAAGACAAGGATAATTACTTTTCTTAAACTTATAGCTAATGTTGCATACCGAATTGGGCGAAAAGTATAGGATATGTTTTGGTAAATTTTTACACAGGGACATAAGTTTAGATAATGCCAGAAAAATTCGGTTACTCTTGCTTTTGCCTTCCTTGCCCGCGATCGCTGCTGTGATGGATCTTGACCTAATCCTAGTCCTCAATGAAGCGATCGCGCTTCACATCACTCTGAGGCTTTCTGCTTACCCGCCAAAAACTCCCGCAGCCGCAACAAACTAGCTGTTTGCCCCAAATTCAGTGGCAGCAGCGACACTCCCTCCAACCGAGACTGCACTCAACCGTCGCCCCAATACCACTCGTGAAAAATGAAAATGATCTCCCCTTCCAACAATGTAGCGATCGAGTTTGGGACTGTTCCAATTAATCTAAATTGTGTGGCCGGTCTTTAATTTTTGTGTGAGTTGCCAATGCAGACTCACAGCGTTCCCAATAAATTTTAGAGACGCGATCGCCCTGATTCTGACGCCAACACTCGGAAAACAGCCCAGCCGCTTCAGCAAACTTCCCTTGCAAGTAATTTGCCCTAGCTTCTGCAAACAATTCCAGCGTAGCTAACTTGCCCGCTTTGATTTCAGGTGGATCAGCATCAAACACCTCATAAACTGTTACTAATTCAGATTTGCCCTTGACTTTTACCGTATCGAGAGTGCGGATTGCGTACTTGGATAAATTTTCTAAACGGGAGTAAGTTTCCTGGGTGATTAACAGCGACACCCCATAATTTTTTGTCAATCCCTCCACGCGAGAAGCTAAATTCACCGCATCGGAAATTACTGTGCCCTCCATGCGATTTTGACCGCCCACCGTCCCCAGCATCAAAGAACCCGTATTAATTCCAATCCCAATCTGAATCGGCCCATAGCCAGAATTAGCGCGGTGTTGATTATATCCAACGAGGCCCTGCAGCATAGCAATTCCGGCTTTCACCGCATTATCCGCCTCGCCGCTAAACAGCGCCATAATCGCATCGCCAATATATTTATCAATAAAGCCGTTATTTTCATTAAGAACGGGTTCCATGCGAGAAAGATAGGAATTGATAAATCTGAAATTGTCTTCCGGCGTCATGCTTTCCGAGAGCGTGGTGAAGTCGCGAATGTCGGAAAACAACACCGACATTTCTAACTGCACTTGGTCGCCTAATTCCACCTCAATAATGCTTGATTTATTTAGAAACTGTAGGAATTGATTGGGAACGAAGCGCTCGTAAGCTTTGTTGAGTTGGAACAATTCATTGGTAAACCTGATTCGCTCTGCTTCGGCTTTTTTGCGCTCCGTAATATCTTGAAAAGCTACAATGGCATAAGAAATATTATCCTTTTCATCATAGATTGGCGTACCCCAAACCTCAATAGGAATAATCTTGTTACCTTGGTGGATTTCCATATCATCGGCGGTGGCACTTTCGCCCCTCAACGCCAGCTCCGAGGGTAATTGTGCAGAGGGATATTCCTGCTCTGTTCCAGCTTGATAGATTTGATAAACCTCTGGTATTTGCTCGCTGGTGACTTCGGGAATAACTTCTTTACCTAATAATTGAATAGCAACGCGATTACTATAGTAAGGTTTGCCCAAAGCATCCAGCACTGATACCCCTACCGGAATTGCTTCTAAAAATTGAGTGAGCCTGTTCTCATTTTCGCGGACTTCTGTATAAAGCTTAGAATTTTGGATCGAGATAGCTGCCTGTCCCGATAACACTTTTAATAGTTCCACTCTTTCTGGGGTAAAAGCTCCGGCTGTCAGATTATTTTCTAGGTAAACAATACTGATGATTTGAGATTGGTTAATCAGCGGCACGCATAAAATTGATTTTGGCTGATGCTTTCGGATGTAGGGGTCGTTGGTAAATTGTCCTTTTCGGAAAGCCTCATCCAGTACCACGCTTTCTTGAGTGCGGGACACATAATTGACAATTGCTTCCGAAAGTTCCTGACAATGTTCAACGGGGATTGACTGCAACACGGTAACTTGTTGGGAATTTATTGTGCCTGCAGCTTCAATTAACAGCTTTCCCTGGGTTGGTAAAATTAGATATCCTCTTTGCGCCCCTGCACTTTCCATCAAAATTTTCATCAAGCTAGACAGTAACTTATCCAGCATTATTTCGCCGGATATCGCCTGAGAAGCCTTCATTACTGTGGTGATATCTAGGTTATTACCCGAACCCGTGGTCGTCCCTGATGCCGTAGTTTTTTTTCTTCCCGGTTGGATTGGCGCCAATAACTGCGGATATCGCGTTTCTAAATCTTTTACCTTAGCAGTTGCTCCCCATTGAACATAACAATAATAGGCCTCAATCATGTAGGTTTGAGCAAGTTTTTCTTTACCCCATTCTAGGTAAAATTTGGCGGCTAGTTCATTAGCTAGTGCTTCTTCGTTGAGGAATTTATTTTCTTTGGCTCCAGAAATTGCGCGATCGTACATTTCTATCGCCTCAGCTTTATTACCCAAAACTCGATGTTTTTCGGCCTCAACCAAATACCATTTATGCAGATGATTCATCGGAGCATTTTGGGCCCACTGTTGCAGAGTCGTTTGATGTGTTTGCACCTGAGCGAGAATTTCTAGTTGCTCAATTTCTAGCTGTGTGGGAAATAGCGCCAAGTGTGTTAGGGCAGCATAGAAATGGAAAATGGGAAAATAAACACTTCCCGATATTGCCATCAAATACGACTTAACTTGGGTAATGTGGCATAGGGCAGCCGAATAATTGCCAAACCAGTAAGCAAGAAGTAGTTTGTTGATGTAGATATAAGCGATCGCTGCGAATTCATTGTTCTGATATTGCTTAGGAATAATTACACTTTCATCGTATGCAGTTCCTATTAAGCAATCCGGTTGACTCACACATTCCGTCAAGTTCTGCACCGTCTGCCGCATCATATCCAAAGAATCATGAGCAGAATAGTGCTTCACCAGATATAAGGCAGTGCTGTAATCTGCTATTTCGGGTTCCCAAGTCTCTAGTTCTACCCCACCGAAAAAGTTGGCGTGAAAGTAAGTGAGTATGTTGTAGCCAGCGTTAAGGAAATCGCCAGATTCCATGCCAGCCATATAGCCATCTTTCTCCGTAGATATCACTGCTCTCATAGCTTCCTTATGATGCTGCATAAAAGCCCCAAACATCACCAGAATGATGGACTTGAATTTCCGTGAAGTGAACCCATCGAGCAAGCTGAGTGCCAATCGACCAAAGCGATAGCCTGTTTCTACCTCTCCCAAAAAACCACACAACACCATACCATGAAGTGCATACCCCACGCTTGATGGGGGTGCATTTCCAAAGGAGAGCGATAAACTCACCATCGTCGAGCTAAGGAGTGGTAGTAAACCGGGCATTCCCATGAAAATCGTTCCCGGTAACATTCCTAACATTTGCATAGCTGCCTGAGTCTGGGAATTTGTCATCACAGGTAGGTCAACCAGTTCCTCTATTTGTCTGCCCTGAAGTTGACTCTTCAGAGTTTGTAGCGCTTTACTAATCAAAGCTTCGTCAGGTTCAGTTGGGAATTCAACCCCCAGTTGTAAGAGTGCATTTCTGCCCACTGCGATCGCCTCCAACAGCTTGCCCTGGGCTGTCTGGGCGGCGATTGAAATTTCGTAAATTTTGATTTTGTCTAAAATTGTCTGAGCATTCTGCAATACCTGTGCTGCCATCTGTTCCATAACTTCAAGGTCAGCATTCAAATAGGCGGCTTCGGTAGCAGCAACATAAAGATTCAGGGTCAACTCATACTGACTTTGCCAGCAGTTGGCTGTCAGTAGCTCAATCCCTGTTTGCAAATAGATATTTGCTGCAGCGTAGGCGGTAGAACTTCTAGCCTTACGTCCCGCTTCTAAGTTGAGTTGGGCTAAGGCTTCTCGTTCGCTTAATTGATTAATTAACTCAATTCCTTGATTTAAATGCCCCACTATATCAAACAGCTTTTCTTCTCTTTCTATGTCCGAATATTTTTGTAGGAGTAACTGTCCAATTTTGAGATGAGTGGCTTGTTTTTGGTCTTCGGGTATTAGGGAATAAGCTGCTTGCTGGACGCGATCGTGCAGGAAGCTATAAGTTGGATTAGCAACAGACCCAGGAGGGAAAGGAGCATCTGTTTGAAGGAAGCATTTATAGCCTTCAGTAATAGGTAAAATCAGTCCTTCTTGCAATGCTATCCACAGCGCTGATGCCGTTTGTTCTGGTAATTCTTCGCTGACTATTGCCAATGTCTCTAAATCAAACTGCGCCCCAATGCACGCGGCAAGTTTGAGAACATCCTGAGTTTCGGCAGGCAACTTCTGCAATTGTGCCGCCATAAACTCCACCACATCCGAGGCGTCGGCAAATGTAACTTGATTAATATCGCACTGCCACCCCCCTTTACTGCCCCCCTTACTAAGAGGGGATTGAGGGGGGTTAAAAATAATTTGACCATCTTCATGCAACGCCTTGAGGAATTGAGTCGAGAAAAACGGATTACCTTGGGTTTTTTGATAAACCAATTCTGTCAAAGGTTGAGCAAAAGATAAATCGCAAATCAGCGTATCTGCTACCAACTGATTGAGATCTGCTAAACTCAACGGTTGCAGAGTAATCGTATTCACCGTGGCCCCAGACTTCACAATCTCATCCACAGTCAACATAAACGGATGAGCCGGTGATACCTCATTATCCCGATAAGCACCCAATATCAAGAGATGCCCCGTATCCTCCATCAACAGTTGTAGCAATTTCAGCGATGCCGAATCTGCCCACTGCAAGTCGTCCAGAAACATCACTAAGGGATGTTCTGCTTGGGTAAATACTTGCACAAATTTCTGCATCAGCAGATTGAAGCGATTTTGTGCTGCACTCCCCGACAATTCTAATGCAGGACGTTGAGCGCCAATGATGTGTTCTAATTCAGGAATTACGTCAATCAAGACTTGCCCACTCTCGCCTACTGCTGTGAGTATCAGGGTTTTCCATCTGTGTAACTGAGCGTCACTTTCTGATAATAATTGTCCCATCAATTCCCGAAATGCTTGCACAAATGCACTGAAGGGGATATTGCGCTGGAATTGGTCGTATTTGCCTTTGATAAAATAGCCGCGCTGTCGGGCGATCGGCTTGTGGACTTCGTTCACTACTGCGGTTTTACCAATCCCTGAAAAGCCAGCTACTAGCATCATTTCGGCACTAGCATTACGAACTCTTTCAAAGGCAGCTAATAGATGAAAAACTTCTGTTTCTCTGCCGTATAACTTTTCGGGAATCAGGAAATGGTCTGTAAGATCCAGGGTTCCCAACTCAAATTCTTCTATGCTATCGGTTTCTTGTAATTGAACCAGACACATTTCTAAATCCTGCTTGAGACCCAATGCAGTTTGATAGCGATTTTCCGCATTTTTTGCCATCAGCTTGCTGACAATTTGGGAGACAATTAGGGGGATTTCTGGCTTGATTTCGTGTGGGGGAACTGGTTGTCTGGCAATGTGGCAGTGAACTAGCTCTAAAGCGTCTTCTGTCTCAAAAGGTAGTTTTCCTGTCAGCAATTCGTAGAAGGTGACGCCGAGCGAGTAAAAGTCAGTGCGGTAATCGATAGAGCGATTCATCCTACCAGTTTGTTCCGGCGATATGTAAGCGAGGGTTCCTTCTAAAACGTTAGGATTTTTCAGGGTTGGCATTTCTCGCGTTAGCTGAGTGGAAATGCCAAAGTCGATAATTTTGAGCTGTCCCGTTTCCGGGTTATAAACAATATTTGAGGTGTTAATATCTTTGTGGATAATATTGGCGCTGTGAATTTGCCCTAAAGTTTCAGTGGCTGCGATCGCCAGGATCAGAAACTCCTTGAGGCTAAACTTTCGCTGCTGCATCCATATTTTCAAGGATTCCCCGCCAAAGTCCTCCACAAAAATTACGAGGCTATTTTGGTATTTTTGCAAGTCATAAACTTGCACGACTCCCGCCTCTTTCAGCTCTCGGGTGATACGGTATTCGGTGCGGTAGCGTAGCAATTCTTGAGGTGTGGGGTAGCTTTCTTTGAGCAGTTTCAGGATGAGCGGTTGGCGATCCGCTTCCCGAATCCCCCGGTAAACCAGAGAGTTGGTACTTTCGTAAAGCAGTTTCTGGACGGCAATGCCTGGAATGGAGAGCATATTTATTTTTCTGGTAAAAATTAACGTTTACTCAAAACACACCGGATTCGTTGTGTCGAGAATAGCGCTTTAGAAAGGAACAAATTATGTTTTTATAACACACTCTTAGTTTTTCGGCAGCGAAGTGGCTTTCAGGTGGTCTGGCAGAGTAAGGGTAAGGAGTTATAATGCGACGTATCTAAGCCTTGTTAATTCTCAACTCCATGAATTGTCCCCGTTTCGGTTCTCCAAACATCGTTAAAAATTGTCCCACCCCCAGCGCTAAGCAAAACTTTAAATCTATATATTGTCACAGGCAGTTTGTTTAAAACCCCACACATCAAAGGATTTCAGAAGAAACAAAAAAATTGAGAGATCGGCTTTTATTAGAAAAAATATCTTGAGTCGCGATTGTCAAAGTCACGAGGGTGTCCCCCCGCTGGTTCTAATACTATGTGTTTTTCAACAATTAGCATCAGTCCCCCGGAAAGTTCGAGTAAAGTCAAAAAATCAAGGCAAGCTAACGATCCAACACGATCAAATGTAGTCGTTTGTAGGCAATAAGAGGAACAAGCAGTGGAAAGAGCTGCCAATAGATGCCTTAGCCAAAGTAATTCTAGCGGTTTATAGCAATCCTACATGAGTCGTAAATTTTTTACCCCAGCCCACCCAACCCTCCCCTTACTAAGGCGAGGGAGTAAGAAATTCACAAATGATTTAGGATGGCTATATATAGGAAGTCTAGTTGAAATGCGCGCTAAAGGTTTGTCAGATTCAGTCCCAGTAGTTGAGAGACGATTTGCTGTCTATTATACAGATTTTTTGGTCGCATATAAAAAAGTTTTGCCTCGCCAGCGACACAAATCTGTCGGGAAAGATACGGGCAAAACTTCTGATCTCTAAAGATGCAAGAACTCCCTGATGTACAGGATATCTCGCTATTGTTGTAAGAAAGAGCCTTTCCTAATCTAAAAAGCTCTCAAATCATGTGGAAGCTTTGTGGTATTTTATTCATCAATACAACGCTTCTTTAACCCTAAAAAGATTGAGAATTTTTCCTTGCTATGCATGACTACCAGACTTTGTTCTCAGGATTTTGGAGAGTCATTTATCTACTTCCGCTTACCCTTCCCCGCTACAAACTCCCGCAGTCGCAGTAAACTAGCGGTTTGCCCCAAATTCAGTGGCAGCAGCGACACTCCCTCCAAGCGAGACTGCACCCAACCGTCGCCCCAATACCACTCGTGAAATCCGTCAATTCCCTGACTCAATAACAGCCGCAGACAATTGTGCTCAGCAATATCAACGTGATGCTGAACTGCCACGGGGCCCAGCCAACTGGTAAAGGTCAAACCTTGAGCAAATTCTTCCGGCAAACCGCTAGACAACTGCTGCGGCCACAGCCACTGCTGCAATTGACTTGGACGCAACAAGCTGTCTCTAATCGCTGTTTCGGAAGCTTCAAGCTCAATCCGCAGGTTGCTTTGTTGAAAATTACCGAGCATAAGAATTTTAGATATAAGTGCAAGTAACTTTAATGTAACTTATTGGACTGGTTCTAACCTATTCCGGGCGGGCTAGGAGCAACGGCCCACAAAAACCAAATGCACTCTTTGTGGAACAGGCAGGCCGGAAAGCCTGTTCATGTCCGGGCGGGCTAGGAGCAACGGCCCACAAGCAGAAAATTCATTCTTTGTGGAACAGGCCGGAAAGCCTGTTCTTAGAAAATAGTGCAAAATGTTCGACGATCGCACATCAGGGCACATCCGCCTTCATCTGCCGTTAAAGATTTAAGATCTTCGATCGCACCTACTGCCCGAAACCCGATTTTCGTATCGAACTGTTAAGCTCTGTTTCATTTCATTGAAATCTCCCCTGCTTCACGCCACCGCATCCAAACTCCGTGATACCATCACACCTGAGTAATGCCTATAGAAAAAAACTGGAGAGAAAAGCTTTGACACTAAGGGTTGCAGTAGTAGGTTCAGGCCCTGCGGGTTCTTCCGCCGCCGAAACATTGGTAAAAGCAGGCATCGAAACATACCTATTCGAGCGTAAATTAGACAACGCCAAACCCTGCGGTGGGGCGATTCCCCTGTGCATGGTCAGCGAATTTGACTTGCCGCAAAGTATTATTGACCGCCAAGTCAGAAAAATGAAAATGATCTCCCCCTCCAACGTCGAGGTGGACATCAATATTGAAAACGCACATGAATACATCGGTATGTGCCGCCGCGAAGTGCTTGATGGCTTCATGCGCGATCGGGCCGCTTCCTTGGGTGCAAAACTGATTAACGGCACCGTTCATAAATTAGAAATTCCCGGCAACAATACAGACCCCTACACTCTCCACTATGCCGACCACTCCGACGGCAGCGCAATGGGAATTCAGAAAACTCTGAAGGTGGATTTGGTAATCGGGGCTGACGGCGCTAACTCCCGCGTAGCAAAGGCGATCGACGCTGGCGACTACAATTATGCGATCGCCTTCCAAGAGCGCATCCGCCTGCCAGAAGATAAAATGGCTTACTACGAAGACTTAGCCGAAATGTACGTCGGCGACGACGTATCTACCGACTTCTACGCTTGGGTGTTCCCCAAATACGACCACGTAGCCGTCGGTACCGGCACGATGAAAGTCAATCAAGCCAGCATCAAAAAGCTGCAAGCAGGAGTCCGCGCCCGCGCTGCCAAAAAACTGATGGGCGGTGAGATTATTAAAGTGGAAGCTCACCCCATCCCCGAACATCCGCGTCCCCGCCGGGTTGTCGGCCGAGTTGCTCTCGTAGGTGACGCCGCAGGTTACGTTACCAAGTCTTCTGGCGAAGGTATCTATTTTGCCGCCAAGTCTGGCCGGATGTGCGCCGAAACTATTGTGGAGATTTCCAATAAAGGCGCGCGCATTCCGACTGAAGAGGAAATTAAGATTTACTTGAAGCGGTGGGATAAAGCCTACGGCATTACTTACAAAGTTCTCGACATTTTGCAGCGCGTGTTTTACCGTTCCGACGCTACTCGCGAAGCTTTTGTGGAAATGTGTGCCGATCGCGATGTGCAGAAACTCACATTCGATAGCTACTTGTATAAGACGGTAGTACCGGCCAATCCTTTCATCCAGATGAAGATTACCGCCAAAACCATTGGTAGCTTGTTGCGCGGCAATGCTTTAGCGCCTTAATTCCCTGCGGATCAAACGCACTTTGTATAAAAAAAGCGGGCAGTCACAAAACTGCTCGCTTTTTTTTGTTTGATCTAAGATAACGAACCCCGAAGGCGCGAAGGAAGAGGAAGAAGAAGAATTGTTAGTTCAAGTTCAACTGCACTAAGGTATCGGGGGCGAGGAAGTGGGAAATGTGATAAGCTCGCTCTTCTGTTTTTAGCAGGATTTTTTCGTAGAGGTAGCGGGTAGCTCGATCGCCCAAACTTTCTGCTTGTCCTGCTTGACGGCGCAGCAAACCTATAATAGCTTGTTCCGCCGTCAAATCGTGTTCTAGCATTTGGCGGCAGGAATATACGCCGTCGGCTTCCGGATCAAAACAGCACAGCTCGGCTAACTTGCTAAAGCTAGCTGCCGGTATGCCGCCCAACCCGTTTAACCGTTCGCCCAACTCGTGGACGCTATCTTGAGCTTCTCCGTAGCTTTCTTCAAAGAATTTGTGCAAGGAGTAAAATTCTGCCCCTTCCACGACAAAATGATGTTTTTGATATTGCAGGTATAGAGCCTGAAAACTGGCCAGCAGCGCGTTCATCCCTTCACAAATCGGTGCTGTGACTGAATGTTCCAGTAGAACTGGGTTTTCGGCTATGTGGCCAAATGGTCTCAATGCACTCTGAGTCTCAGCCATGTGTGTTCTCCTCTCAATAGGCAGTTTTGTTGCCAATAGAGTCAGTCTAGCACTGTAAATTTACCAGTCAAGCAGCGTCTGCCTCGATAGTAGAAGATTTTATAGAGTAGGAAAACTTTTTTGTAAACCTATTGAGAATTATTAGCAGTTGGGTTATGCTTGAACAAGATCCTCGTTCTAAACGCTTCCTGAAAGTGGGGCGAACCTTCTGAAGTCAGAAGGCAGAGGGCAAAAGGCAGAATTTTTCAGGAAGGGCTTTTGATCATCTTTGATGTTCTGCTGAAATCTGGCTTTTAACTTCTACCCGCTACCATTCAGGGTAAAAATTAATGCAAATTATTACTGTTGTTAAAAAATGAATCCAGCAGATCCAGAATTAGAAGTTTGTGACATTGTGCAAGTTAGTTGGCTAGATAGGTGGCAAGTTTACAAACGCTTGCAAGAACTAGAAATTCCCTGCTGGTGTGCGGTTGACCAACCTTTGCGGGCAAAAGTCAACACTGTCAAACAAGCTGCTCAGTTAAAGAGCGTGTTGAGGCAAGTCAGTGCCCCGAAGGGCGAACTCGTGCAGTGGCTGGAATCCTGCTGGCAAAGGGGCTAAAGGAAGCAGGAAGTTAGGCAAAGAGCAGCGTACAAAATGTAACGGATGTAACGGATTTAAAGGAGTTATAACAATGTATAAATCTGGCAAGCAAGTTTCCGAATTCAGTTTAGAGGGAGAAATCCTCGGCCTGATTATTGAAGATGGGTGTAAACTTAAATATTTGCGAATTAGTAGCGATCGCGGAGTAGAATATCTTGTTAAACTTTGCAAGGAATTGCGGTCATTTCTGTCACCTGTTTTGACGCCCGGGTTGAAAGTTCAAGTTGTAGGTGAGAAAGAACTCAATTTGAAAAACGGTAAAATAAAACTTAAAGCTCGCAGCCTCAAGCTGGCTCAGGGTAACAACGATCGATCGCACGAACACCTTGACTCCACCAATGGGCCTGTTGCGGTATTGACATCCGACGATCGCGCGATCGGCAAAAGCGACTTCACCTCTCCCACTGCGGCTCAAACTGTAAAAGCTCCGGCAAAAACCCAAACCAAAATATTAGTATGTCAAAAATCAGACTGCCTGAAGCGGGGCGCTGGAGGAGTCTGTAAAGCTTTAGAAAATGCTTTGAATGCGCGCGGTTTAGAAGACAAAGTGACAGTACAGGGAACCGGATGTCTCAAACAGTGTAAAGCGGGCCCAAATATAGTTGTGATGCCGGACAAAACTCGCTACAGCCGCATTGCACCGGCAGAAGTTCCAGCAATTATTGACAAACATTGTGCAGTTGTTAAAGCTTAGGCGATCGCACGCATACCGAAACAGTGCGTGAGACATCAGGAAAAATTATTTTGATAGGACTCGGTACCAAAAACTCACGTCTGTAGGGTGCTCATAGGCGCATCTTACGCCTGAATTTGAGTTCGGGTTGTAGTTCGATGGCGCGAATCGATTCAGAGGTTATTGTCCCAAAAAACCGGAAAAATGCCAAAAACTATCACTTAGGGGCTTCCTTCGGGAGAATATCTAAGGATAGACTGTATCTGAGACCCTGTGAGTATTGGGATAAAAAGCCATGTCAGAAGCTGATCTTCGAGCCCATCAGCACCAACCGTACCCTGCTGTTCCATCCGATACCGAACCATTGCAGTCAGATTTTGCTGCTGCTGGGGGTTTTGAGCCGATCGCCCCCGATGCAACAGACCCTCCCGCAACGGTTCCCCAACAGCCAGAAGAAGACTGGCAAACAGTAGATTTTCCCAACGCCATCAGCGTAGATGCAATTCCCACAAAACTGGAAACAAAAAATTCGCAATCTCCGACACAGCCGGCGGAGGCGGGCTCGCCCCCGATTTCAGACAATCTAAAAAATATGCTTGGGAATGCCGAACAGGCCAAGGGCAAAGGATCAACCCCAGTCACCCTCATGCAAGCGCTGCACGAATGCAACCGCGACCTTTTACAGCGCATCGCCCAGCTAGAAACAGCTCTTGAAGAGTCCCAAAAAACCTTGCAGAATCGCGAAGCTTTGCTAGAACAGCGGACTGCAGAACTCGAAAATACTCAAGAACAATTGACGCGGCTGTTTGGCAAAGTGGAAGTTTCCCATCAAACCCTTCAAAGTCAAGAAATTTTAGTCGAAAATTTAAGAAGTCAGTTGGCAACCAGCCAAGTCAGGCTAGCAACTGTTGAGCGAGAATGTGCGTCTACTGTGCAGCGCTACAACGAACAGTTACAGCAGTTAGTAGCCACAGAAAATATTTGCAGGGAATTGCGAGCCCGCTTGCACCGCCAGCAGCGCCACACTCTGCAATTCAAAGCTGCCTTGGAAAGAAGTTTGGACAGGCCGCAGGTAAAGTCGCCGAAGATCGAGCCGCCTGACAATGGTCTGGACACCGCCAGCGCACAATTAGAATCTTTGCTCGCGGCGGTCAAAAGCTCTCAGATGCCTGTGCCGCCAGCCTTCAACGCTTCCCCTGTCCAACCTTGGTCGGAACCAGAAGAGGTTCCAGAGGTAGCCGCTGCTGCCGAGGCGATCGAGCCTGAATCCCCAGCCCCTCTAGAACTCAACAAATTAGCCGAAGTATCCGCCATTCAATTGCAGGAGAACGAAACCTACCAGCCTGATGAGCCGGCACCTGACTTAGCCGAACCGGTTGCGGAACCTGAACTGCCGATGGCTGAGTCTGAACCCGAAACTGCTACCAAAGTGGACGCCCAAGAATTGGCCAGGGCTTTTCAAATTTTGAACTCGGTTGAAACCTTTGGCATTCAAGAAGTGCGATCGAGTGTGGCAAAACCTACAGCAGTCGCCCAACCAGACTGGCTGAGCTTGATTGCCAGTCCGCTGCGGGCTTCTAAAAAACGCCGATCGCTAGCTGAAATTGAATTGCCGAGTTTTCGATAGCCAAATGAAGTTGCTAGTTTTGAGTTAAAACTCAAAACTCAACACTCAACACTCTTTTCTCCCCTTCCCCATGCCGTAGGTGAGAGCATAGCTAGTAGCCAACAGCCACAGCCAAACAGCCGGATATCGGGGTTCCAACCAAGGCTGTACCCTGCGGGCGAAGCTGGGAAGCCATCCGAACAGCCAACTGGCCAAAGCCAGCAGAGTAAAATTCACGTAACTTCCCAGCCAGCGCCAAATATCCCTCAAGGTGACAAAATCTAAAATCCACATTAGGAGAGAAGGGTTTTTTCCGGCTGCTTCGATCGCCAGTCGATTGAAAGTTAGCCAGTCGGTTCTGTCTTTAATAAAAGTTTCGGCTACGGCGAGTTTTTGTGCTGCCAAAATACCGAAAAAGGTATTAAGAATTGAATTAATTCTTTGAGGTGGCAAACTGCTCCCGGTAGGAACCATCATGCCTTTAGAAAATAGCCAAGTTACTGAAACATTGCTCTGGTAGGCGCGAATTTGGTTTAAGTGATTTGCCGTCAACAAATTGTGTTTTAAAGCTGTATCCAAAAGGTCTGTTAAGCGGAAAAGATTGCGGACGAGGGAGCCGAAGCCGGTGAAAACGAGGGGAGATTGCAGAGATGCTGCGTCGCCGATCGAGATTAGGCGATCGATCGCCACGGAGCGATCGCTGCTGTTGCTGCTAAAATGCCCCGGAATATAACCAAAGGTCGGTTTTTTCCACACCAATTTATCGACATCGCAGCGGCGGTATTCCGGCAAAATTGCGAAAAAATCCTCGTACATTTCCAGCAAAGAACCGGGATTGTCTGGATGTACTTGGTGGTAGTGAAATAGATAAACTGTCAGTTCTGTGCCGGCGCCGGGAAACAACTCCCAGATGAGCTGGCGCCCGCGGGAAATGTCCCCGTGAGTGTAGAGCACATCCCCGTACTCGGAATCCCACACTCCCGGCTCAAATCCTGCGTCGATGACTGCTCCCACTGTCGGACAAACGCTGTCAAAAGTCCGCCCTTCGTTCAATTGCCAAGCGATCGGAGAAGCCGAACCCATTGCATCCACCAACAGCCGTCCTAATGCAGTGCGATCGGCTTTGGTCGGCAAGTGGCGGCCTTGAACTACTACTTTTTCTGCTTCAACATCGGCTCTAAGAAAGTCAGTTTCGTCCCAGATTTCTCCACCAGCTTCTGTTAGCTTAACTCCCGCTAAATTCAGCAATTTCTCCCCGTCCAAAGCTACATTGAGTACCTTTGGTGTGTGCAGAACTGGCGCTTGAGCCACGGGCGGATTGTTAGCATCAAAAAACTTGTTGTAGCCATCTTTGTATTCTCTGGCAATCAAAGTTTCTATTTCTGGAGCAGTAAATAAACCCAAATCAATTAAGCTTTGAATTTCGTCCCGCGAAATATTCCACTCGCGATTCATTCGCCCGAAAGGCATTCGTTCAACTAGCAGCACCCGGTAGCCCAATCTCGCCATGACTGCGGCGTGAATCACTCCCAAGGCCCCGCCAATATAAATTAAGTCATAAAAAGTATCGCCAGAATCAGACACCGAAATTGTACCTTCTTGCTTCTTCCCTCTTCCTTCTTGCTTTTTCCCTGTTCCCTCTTCCTTCAAAAATACTACTTGTTTTGGCTTTTGAGGATTGCGAGTGCCTTCGCGCCAACGCTGTTCCCACCAGTAGACCCGCTTGAGGTCGTATTCGCCTTGAGGCATTTTTTGGAAGTATTTAACAGTGAGGGGGTAATAGGGGGCAAGAGCCTCAAAAATTGACTGTTTGGAGAGGTCTATGACAGGGGGTTCCCGGTAGCGATCGGGAAACTTGTTTCTCACAGCAAGATTCAGAGCTTCCAGGAACTTTTTTTCTCCCGCAGGCGCCTCTTCTAGACGAAAGACTTTTAAATAAGTGGTGCGCTGCAGTGACCAGACAAAGGTGGAAAGTTCTGTCGAGCGCCAATTTTGGTTTCCTGAAGTGGTGTTAGCGAAGGGGGGTTTGGGATTGGCATGTTGAGTTCCAGACTTGAGAACCTCGGCTGTTGTGGCTGGTGAAAGCAGTCGAAAGCCGTCAGCAGTAATAATTTTTTCTCCGATTCCGGGATCGAATTCGTGCTGCAACCAAGTGCAGACGGCTGCTGTATCCGGTGTCGGGACTTCTAGATAAAGAATTTCTTGCATGATTAGGCTCTCAATTCTGAATAAATTAATAAAGATGGGGGAGTTGACAAGGGAGCAAAGTAGGCTATACTCCCGAATACTTATTTAGTTTTAAATAAGTTTACAATGTTCTCAGATTTTTAGGTTTTCGATCGCTCTTGCTCTCGGTTGGCCCGCAGTGGCTGAATATCTACTCCTTTCGGTATGCACTTCTATGAATTATCCCATTCCTACGAATCCTCAAGAAATGATTGCTTTGCGACAGCAGCCGCTGAATGAAGAATTGGTGGCGTCGGCGATCGCGGGTGTGATTCAAATAGCTCGATCGCGATCTCAGTCTTTGGATGAATTAAAGGCTGAGGTACTCGCCGACGACAATCTGCTCGATTTTGCTCAGAGGCTATGGCTGAGCGACATTGTGGCTCAAGCTTGGAACAATTTGCCCTAAATTTTCCACATCCAAAGCATTCTTCCCAACGTGATCGAGCCGACGACAACAAGCTGATGAAAGCTAGATTGTCCCGGAGAATTTGTGATCTTGTAAAAATTATGGTTAAGTCATTGTTAAATTTATCAATATTGAGCAAATTTCATAAATTGGCTCCCAGTTTCATAGGTTAGCTGCCTCGATTAAATATTTTAAGATGCCAATAATTTTACTAATATTATCAATAAAATAATCATTTAAATCAACTTCCATAATTTGATTATTAAGCCGTAAAAATTTCCAATTTGTCCCTGTTGTGACCGCTCCATATATTTCGGAAATATTATTGTTTTTTCTTTCATTAAATATTTGAGCGGCAATCATTTCTGCCATACATTGTGGAAGCCCAGCTTGGATATTATCATTTTTAGCTTCTACTAAGGCGACCACGGGGGCTTTGATTAGCAGTTGTTCGGGAGAACGACTAATCATAAAATCACAGAAACCCGTTAATCCTTTTTCTAAATCTACATTAAACTCTTTTCCTGAAAAAAAGCTAATTTGATACTTAAACTGCTTCCTAAGTTCTACTAAAATAGGTGTGACAATTAATTCTGAGCGAGCTTTTTCGGTATTAATTGCTAAAGCCAAAGAAATGTTTTCTTGCAGAGTTTGGCTGAGAAGATCGCTATACTCGGCGTCAGGTAAATCGGCAAAAATACCAACTTTGTCAGCAATGGTTATGCCAAAGTTGGTTTCAATCATTTCTAGGTTTGTGAATTGGCTGTATGACACTTTTATTACGAGGCAAGGAAAACTTGACACTCAAAAATGAAAAAATATTGTTGTTATTTTAACATATTTGATGCTCGTTTTCAAAGGAATCTGGTATGAGTAACTTGGCGACTAACGCAATTCAACTTCTCGCTTGACTTCTGCCAAAACTCGATCGCCCCGCCTCAACCGGTATTCGGCCCGCCAAACTCCCGGAGTCAGAGGAGAATTCGTACTGTTTCTTTTGCCGACATAACCCAACCAAGTGCGGCTAGGGGCTTTAATTTCATTCGTCTGGTCAGCGATGGTTGTGCCGTTGGGTGCAAATAATTTGTATTGTTCCCGATCGCCCTTGAGAACTCCGTAACTTTGCACCCAAAACAACAAAGCTGGACTGTTTGCAGGGAGTTGAGTCTCGGAAAATTGTCCTTCCCAGAGAGCGTTAATATCGGGTGGCTTATTGGCAAAACCGGCCCGAATTAAACCTGTGGAAATATAGTCTAGAGGCTTGTCCCAAATAGGATTGCGGGCGATGTTGCAGCCTACCTTCGCGTCGGGCCCGACAAACGGATCTACGGGTTTGCCTTGATAGCGAAAAGTTACGTGTACGTGGGGGAAAGATGCCATCCCAGAGTTTCCCACCATGCCCAAAACTGTGCCTTTTTGTACCTGCGTACCCGGTTTGACGGCAACGCTGCCTTTGCGGAGGTGGCAGTATTGGGCTTCCCAACCACCGCCGTGGTCGATTACCATGCCGTTGCCGCATTCTGTGCCTGCGATGCTGGCTTTGTCTGTATCATTTTGTAAACGCCGATCGACCACACCATCTCGTGCTCGCAAAACTTTGCCTGCTGCTGAGGCAATAACTGGCACTCCTTTTGCCATTGCTTTGGCGTCGGGAATGGCAAAGTCTGTGCCGTCGTGGCCGTCGTAGGTTTGGCGCCCGCAGCCAAAATCGACGGCGGTGGGGCCGGGTTCTCGATCGAAATACAGCAATACAAAACAGTCTTTTCCTAGGGTACAGTCGATGGGCTGACCGAATTGCGGGTTGTTCGGCTTTTGGGCGACTGCGGTCGAAACGAGACGCTGGGCGATCGTGTGGGCTTCGGCGATCGGCGCATTGACTCCTGTTTGGTTATCACAGCTAGAAAGACTTGTCAACCCCAAGGTCAACAAAATTGCAGAAATGTATTTTGTGGAGAGTATAGTCATTCGCCGATTGGATGTAAAAGCTGAGGTGGGTAGTGAAAAATCAATTAATCATTCAGAATATAGTTGCTCAAGAATCTAGACGATTGGTAAGGCGTTTTCGTTTCCGATAGTTGTGGTATTATTTTGAGTTGGAAATTTTAAAATTTTAATTAATTCAAGAATGGGTTCTAAAATTGGATCGCTAATTTCGATAATTCGGCTGGCCGGGCTTGCTGTTGCTGCTTTGGCGATGTGGGGATTTGCCACCATTGCCGAAGAGGTGTTGGAAAAAGAAAGTTACGCTTTCGATACCTCTATTTTACTAGCTCTGAGGCAATTGCACACTCCGCTACGCGATCAAATAATGCTGGGCTTTACCTTTTTGGGCGAACCGAAGTTGCTGCTAGTGATTTGTCTGATTTTGGGTATTGTTTTGCTAGCGCGCAATCACCGCTCGGAAGGTGCAACTATTGCGCTCGCGGCTGGGGGAGCGATCGGTTTAAATTTACTGTTAAAAAAACTTTTTGCCCGCGCTCGACCTCAACTTTGGGAGCGCGTTGTTGACGTTCGCTTTTACAGTTTTCCTAGCGGACACGCGATGATTTCAATGGTTATTTACGGTTTGCTAGGATATTTCTTGGGTGAACGCTTTCCCAAGCAGCGCTGGTCGATTTACAGCTTGACAGTGGTATTAATTGCTGCTATTGGTTTGAGTCGGCTTTACCTAGGAGTTCACTGGCCTACCGATGTTATTGCTGGTTATACGGCTGGTTTGGTGTGGCTGATTACCTGTATCATCACTTTGGAAATATGGAAAGAATTGCGTTCTTTGACTACGGCTTCTAAAGAGGAGTTTTTGTCACCTGAGAATTCTCAAGAATAATTTTTAAATTTCTAGTCAAGACTGACTATTTGTTTTTGAGTAAAACACATGGCAATTCCTTTTTCGTAGTAAGCAGCCTCGTTAATGAAAATGGGATAAACCGTGGATTTACCCTCATACAATACCGACTCACCATCAAAGGTCAAAAACATCGGATCGCCGGGATTTAGGGCTTCATAATCTCTGAATTGCAGATGAGGATGAATCATTGCCTGAATTTCTCTGTTCTCGTTTCTGGGATAGTCGATCGCCCCAATGGTGTGATAAATAGTCAGGGGATTTTTTGCAGCAGGCATTGTGCCTTGATTGTAGGCTTCTACGCAGTCTAAAATTCGGCACACAACTTGCTCAGTTTGCTGAAATAAAGACGCATCCAAGACGCCTTGCGGAACTGCACCAACTTCCAGGGTACCGCCTAATTCGGAAAGCGATCGCAGCAAAGGACTATCATGATTCTTGGTTGTAGAAGCGAGTACCTTGAGGTGGGGATAGACAGAGGTTAAATAAGCTGCTATTTGCAGGTTAAATGGATGATGGCTGGCAAGAATAAAAGTTAGCCCCATGTTGGACGTGGTGCTGTGCAAATCGATAATTAAGTTTGGCAGATGAGTGTTTTTTGAACTAAAAATGCGGTAGATTTCTTTCGCCCGCTGCGCTTCATGGCTGGAGAGATGGGGATTTTCTAAATCTTGCTTTCTAAAGCAGCGGTTGAGGTCGATATCGATGTAGCGTGTCCCGATTTCGCAAGCTTTGGGATTGGCTAGCAAAGTCATAGTTTCAAAAGTCGATCGCCGAATTAACTCTGGCGCGCGAGCAAATTTCTTCACAAGGTAAATTCCTGTGAGTTCGTTTCCGTGGGTTCCTCCCACTATGGCAACACGTTTAATTTGGTTCATAGACAAATAACTTCCTATCCCCAGCTTATCATTCTTTGTCATCTGTTGGTAAAAAACATCAGATTGAGGTTTATTAAGTGTTTATATTTAGATTAGCTAAAGTTTAAGTAAGTAGGTATCACACGCAGAGCTTGGAAACCCAGTTTATCTCATCCTGTCACAATAAAATGAAGACTACCGAGAGATAAAAAATATGACGCCAGAGGAGTTGTTGCAGTTTATCGACAAAGCTGCGGATGAGGGCCAGACAGAATTGGATTTGGCAGGGTTCGAGGAATTGCCACCACAGATTGGCAAGTGCGCTCCGCTTGAGAGGTTGGTGTTGGGGAATTTTGCTATGATAGTTTGAGCGATCGTACTATTATATATTCCGTAAATTACCAGCTATGAACATTCAGTTGGTTGACTCCTTAATTCAAGTCATTGAGTCGCTGACACCTGAAGAGAGTTTGCTGTTTCAAGAAAAACTCTCGGCTAGGGCGATTCAGAGTACGCCTGGAGTCTGTGGAGGAAATGCCCGAATTCGCAACACGCGCATTCCTGTTTGGACACTGGTTTCGCTTCACCAACAGGGGGCCCATGAGGCTGAGTTACTTCGGAATTATCCAGGTTTGTCGGATCGCGATTTAGAGAATGCTTGGCGTTATTACGATCGCCACCGCGAAGAAATCGATCGCATTATTGTTTCTCATCAGACAGATGATTAAATGGATTAAGTTTAAGAAAACCAGTTTTCGATGGCCAAGTCTTGAAAGTTTGCATAATCAGCAACATTTCGTGTCACCAGAATCAGATTATTGACTTTAGCGATCGCTGCAATTTGCCCATCAGCATAAGACGGTGTAAGCCCGAGGGGGATGAGTCTTGCTCGTTCTTTAGCGAACCACTCAGCGGCTTCTTGGGTGTAGGGCAAAATCGGTAATTTTACTTTCACTTCTTCCTGAAGATAAGCTTCGATCGCACTGCGACGCTTAGAATCTGGCATTCGATAACAGCCCAGCAGAACTTCATGCCAAACGATAGAGGCGATCGCCACTGTGGATTTTGCCTCAATTAGTTTAGTCATCACATTCGCATTCGGAACAGGACGAAGAGGTTCGGAGATAATGTTGGTATCGAGTAAATAACGCAGCGTCATTCAAAGATGACCTCGCGTCCTGCAAAAGTTCGATCGCGAACTTCTCCCCAAATTTCATCAGGATTTAAACCGAGTTCTTGCAGTTGATATTTTTCACGAAATGCACCGAGAGATTCTCCAAAGCTAAGTTCGAGATTCTGTGGCTGTTTGCGGCGTTGAATGTATTCGCGCAAGGCGATTTCAACTAGAGTCTCGAACTCAATTTCTCCCTCAAGTTCGATCGCCTCTTGCAGCAGTGCCGTATCCACATTCAGGCTCGTCACCATTGGCTTTCCTCTTTTAACGGTTATTTTATTATAGTTGTGATGCCTCGCTCAGAAACCGGGTTTTTGCCCAGAAGACGCATGACAGTGTAGAAACAAAAAAAAAACCGGTTTCTTTGATTGTGACGCGCGGGAAACTCCCCACCAAGCGAAAATTCCTGTCACAATAAAATGAATCCTACCGAGAGACAAAGGGCATGACGCGAGAGGAAGCAGTGCGGCGAATTGACCGAGCAGCCGAGGAAAAATTGACCCAACTGAATTTGTCGGGGCTGGGGTTGGAGGAGTTGCCGCCGGAGATTGACAAGTGCACGCAGCTTGAGACGTTGGTGTTGGGGAAGTGGGATGAGGAGAAAGAGGAATTGCTTGGGAATAAGCTAACTGAGTTTCCTGATGCTGTTCTTCAATTAACCAACTTAAAAATACTTAACCTCAGTAACAATGAGATTACCTCCATCCCAGATGCGATCGGAAAACTGTCGAATCTGACACAGCTTGACCTCAGTAACAATCAGATTACATACATCCCAGAAGTCATCGGAAAACTGTCGAACCTGACAGAGCTTTACCTCTTTAACAATCAGATTACATACATCCCAGAAGTCATCGGAAAACTGTTGAATCTGAGAGGGCTTTTCCTCAGTAGAAATCAGATTACATCCATCCCAGAAGTCATCGCTCAACTGTCGAATCTGACACAGTTTGATCTTGGTGCCAATCAGATTACATCCATCCCAGAAGTCATCGCTCAACTGTCGAATCTGACACAGCTTGATCTCGGTGCCAATCAGATTACATCCATCCCAGAAGTCATCGCTCAACTGTCGAATTTGACACAGCTTGACCTCAGTGAAAATCAGATTACATCCATCCCAGAAATCATCGACCAACTGTCGAATCTGACACAGCTTTTTCTCAGTGAAAATCAGATTACATCCATCCCAGAAGCCATCGCTCAACTGTCGAATTTGACACAGCTTGACCTCAGTTACAATCAGATTACATTCATCCCAGAAGTCATCGGCCAACTGTCGAATTTGACACACCTTTACCTCAGTAATAATCAGATTACATCCATCCCAGAAGTCATCGGCCAACTGTCGAATCTGACATATCTTCACCTGACTAACAATCAGATTACATTCATCCCAGAAGTCATCGACCAACTGTCGAATCTGACATGGCTTCTTCTCAGTGACAATCAGATTACATCCATCCCAGAAGTCATCGGGAAACTGTCGAATCTGACACACATTGACCTCTATAATAATCAGATTAGATTCATCCCAGAAGTCATCGGCAAACTGTCGAATCTGACATGGCTTCTTCTCAGTGACAATCAGATTACATCCATCCCAGAAGTCATCGGCAAACTATCGAATCTGACATGGCTTCTTCTCAGTGACAATCAGATTACATCCATCCCAGAAGTCATCGGCAAACTGTCGAATCTGACACGGCTTCTTCTCAGTAACAATCAGATTACCCAAATCCCAGAGGAGATCGGCAAACTGTCGAATCTGACAGAACTTGGCCTCTTTAACAATCAGATTGAAAAGATTCCTGAAAGTTTGGAAACACTGCCAAAACTTGAAAAACTCAACCTCCGCCACAATCCCCTGCCCATTTCTCCAGAAGTTCTCGGCGACAAAGAAGCCCCCGGTACTCCCGCTGACATCTTCAACTACCTCCGCCAACTCCGCAGTGGCGAAGTTCTGCCCCTCAACGAAGCCAAAGTCCTCCTCGTCGGGCAAGGCAGCGTCGGCAAAACCTGCCTGATCAACCGCCTCATCCACAACAAATACAACCCCAACGAGCCCCAAACCGACGGACTCAACATCACAGACTGGAAAATTACAGTCAATACCAAACCAGTCAAACTCAACGTCTGGGACTTCGGCGGACAAGAAATCTACCACGCCACCCACCAATTTTTCCTTACCAAACGCAGCCTCTACCTCCTCGTGTGCAACTGCCGCACCAGCGAAGACGAAAACCGCCTCGAATACTGGCTGAAACTGATCGAAAGCTTCGGCGACGCATCCCCCGTCATCCTCGTCGGCAACAAGTGCGACGAACAACCCCTGGATCTCAACCGCAAAGCCTTGCGCGACAAATATCCCAACATCAAAGCGATTATCGAAACTTCCTGCCAAAGCGGAACCGGCATCGAGGAACTCCGCAGCGCCATCCACACGGAAATCTCCGAACTCAAAGAAGTCTACGATCTTTTGCCGCTAAGCTGGTTCCAAGTCAAGCAGCGCCTGGAAAACCTCGACAAAGACATCATCAGCATCAGCGAATACGCCACCATTTGCGCCAAAGAAAACATCTTTGAAGAAACCGACCAAACCCAACTGATCGGACTGCTGCACAACCTGGGCATTGTCCTCAACTTCCGCGAACACCCGATCCTGCAATCCACCAACATCCTCAATCCCCACTGGGTGACAGAAGGCATCTATGCCCTCCTCAGCGACGACGCACTCAAAGTCAAAACCAAAGGCATTCTCACCTACGCCGACCTCAGCCGCATCCTCGACTCAAATAAATATCCCAGCCACCGCTACCACTGCCTCACCGGGTTGATGGGCGAATTTGAACTCTGCTTCCCCGTCAGCGATTGTCCCGCGCCGACTTTCCTCATCCCCGGCATCTTGCCCAAAGAACAACCGCAAAACACCGAACTCCAAGGCGAAACGCTGGAATTTCAATATCACTACCGCATCCTCCCCGACAGCATCCTCTCGCGCTTCATCGTCCTCATGCACGAGAAAATCCACAACCGCACCCACTGGCGCACGGGGGTTATGCTTGAGTACACCGAAGGCGCTGAGGTGTACAACATCGCCCGGATCAAATCTGACCCGGAAGATAAGAAAATCTTTATTGCCGTTACCGGGCGGGAATCGACGCGGCGTTCTTTCCTCAGCATGATTCGCGATACGTTTACCAAAATCCACAATTCTTTTGCCAATCTGGAAATCAGTCAATGGGTGCCGGTTCCCGATTATCCCGATGCCGATCCGCTGGATTATGATGAATTACTAGGGCTGGAGGATATGGGCGAGAATACAGTGCGCGTCGGCAAACTCAAACTCAAACTCGATTTGCGGCAGTTGCTGGATGGCTATGAGTCGATCGAACTTCGGCGCAGAAACCAAATGGGCGATCGAGAAATGGGAAAATACGGAAGAGAATATGACGACCTTGTAGATATCGCTAAACTAGCTGTTACTAGACCAATTATTAATAAAGCCGAAGCAAAAATGACTCAAAATTCTTCTGAAACCAACAACTTTCAAGGTGCTTTTCAAGGTGCTAACTTCTCCGGCAATATCGGCGGTTCGTCGAACAGTGCCGAAGTTGCTGGCAATCAATCCGTGCAAAACAATAACACCAATACCGCCGAACTTTTAAAACTGATTTCCTCGATGCGTGAAACCGCCGATCAGTTTCCCGAAGACATCCGCGAGGGGATAATTATCGATATTGAAGATGTCGAAACCGAAATCAAGAAACCGGAAAACCAATGGAATAAAACTCGATTAAAGAAAAGCTTAACAGCTCTTGTAGCGGCGGGTACTGCGATCGGAGTTGGCATCGCAGGCGTGACTGATTTTGCTAATACGGCGATCGACCTAGGTCAAAAAGTGGGTATCGAACTCCACCTACCGTCAGGACACTAAATCATTTAAAATTAAGGTGACTGGGGCGCTCGTCGCCCCAATAGCCCCAAAAACCTCGGTGTTGCCATGCGAAAAATTGTACTATACATTGCATCTAGTTTGGACGGTTATATCGCGCGATCGAACGGCGATATTGACTGGCTGTTTACCGACCAAAATTACGGTTATAGTAAATTCTTAGATAGCATCGATACGGTTCTCATGGGTCGGAAAACTTACGAACAAGTTCTAACTTTTGGCGAGTATCCGTACCAGGAAAAAAAGAGTTATGTTTTTACGAAAAATCTAGATTTTCAAGCCACTTCGGATGTCGAAGTGGTAACAGATTTAGGAAATTTTGTCAATGATTTGCGATTGCTTGACGGCAAAAATATTTGGTTGGTGGGAGGTTCTCTGCTGATTCGCGATTTCCTGAATCAAAACTTTGTCAACGAAGTGATTCTCTCGGTTCATCCGCTTATTTTAGGCGAGGGAATCCCTTTATTTGTTAATCCCATAAATACTACAGCTTTGCAGTTAACTGGATGTCAGACATATAGTTCGGGTATGGTTCAGCTATCTTATGATGTCGCCACTTGAGGGCGATCGCAATTGCTAAGTCGCTTGCAAAATACTGTCACTTGATTATCAAAAAACGTAAGATAAAAGTTAGTAATTTGGCTGATGAGGAAATGTGTTTGCTGCTTGTTGTTATTCATATCTTTTTTGTGGGTTGCGCTTCCTGCTGAGGCATCTGTATGCCGCAATTATCAAGGAAGCGAGATTTGCATTGTGGATATCAAACGCAGTGCGAAAAATTATTGGGAATACAGGGTAATTCTGAGTGTTGATGGAGTGAAACAGCCTCTAGAAGTCTACAATTGCCGCGATCGCACTACAGTGAAGAAAGATGGAACAGTTTTGGCATTTAGACAAAACAACCCTGGTGAAATCGTCTGCCGTTTTTTTAATCAGAAATAAGTAAATGAAGTTATTGTAGGGTGCGCTTCGGGGTGAATGTGGCAACCACAAACTCAAGAATTTTTCCCGAAGCGCAGCCTACGTTAGAATTTGCCGTCTACTGCTGACACGCAGCGTTCGCAAATTAGCGGATGTTTGATCGACTCGCTGACATGAGTCGAGTAATTCCAGCAGCGATCGCACTTTTCCCCGTCTGCTTTCACTACACCAATCGCCAACTCAGGAGACTGATAACTGTACGGCAATTCTTGCAGGATTGCATTCGATTCTACCAGTTCCACTTCCGAAGTAATGAACAAATACCGCAGTTCGTCTACACCCTTGCCGGTCATTGTAGAATCGTGCCCTGCAGCTATGGAAGCAGGAATTTCAGGTTTGGGTTCGATCGCAACTAATTCTGCTTGCGGGATTTGGGGTGTTTCTACAAACACTTTTTCGGCTGGGGCTGTTTGTACGATCGCCTGTGTTTCTTCTACAAGCACAAGCGCTGTCTCTAGTGGCGGTGCGAGTACGATCGCCTTTGTTTCTGCAAGCACAAGCCCGCTTGTCCGGCCCACCACATCTGCTGTCATAAAATCAATCTTTTGACCCAGTTGTTGACGGTTGGCGGCAAACAGCAAGTGACGGAAAGCAAACCAGATTGTAAATAAGATGCCGATGACTTCCAATAAGCCTCCCAACACCGGAATCTGATTAATCGTATCCAAAATCGCCAGCGTTACTCTGCCCGTTACTAACACAGAGGCTAACAGCCCAAGTGTTACCAGCGCTTGTTGGTATTCTGTAAAAAAGTTGCCCGCGTATTCAGGCAAATTAGCTACAAACTGGGCGGCTTGATCTAAGATTGCCGGCGAATCTGAAGCCGACGGTTCAGGGACAGAATACTGTACGATCTCAGAAGATCGATCGCCCTTTTGTGCGATCGTTTCCGCTTCAATATGAATGGTGTTTTCTGTCAAGACTTTAGCAACTTTTGCCGCTTGTTCTTCCTGTCGATCTTGTGCTGCTTTTGCCTTCTCCTCTGCTGCTAACTCGATGACTGAATTTTGCGATCGCACATAATCCACTAATTCTTCGCTGCTGGGATTCAAAGCTTGCAATTGCTCTCTTTTCTCAACATCGGGAACGTACAATAAAACCTTAGCTTCCAAAGAAGAACCGATCGCCTTTTCCATCCGGGCTTTTTCCAAAACCTTGTTAACTTCGCCGCGCACTTGTCGCAAATACTGCCAGCGATTAGCCAATTCTGGATTGTGCCATGAAGTATCCATTTGCACCCAGCCGGCTTCAAACACGGACTTGTAGGGAGTCGGATAGGGAAGGTACTGCCAAATATCCTCAGCCATGTGACACAAAACAGGTGCGATCGCCCTTGCTAAATTCTCCACAGCAATTGCAATCACCGTCTGACAACTGCGGCGGCGACTGGTATCTGTCGCGCTGATGTAAAGTCGGTCTTTGGCAATATCCAAGTAAAAATTAGACAAATCCACCGTACAGAAATTCTGCACAGTTTGGAAAAATCTGGAAAATTGGAAGCTTTCAAAAGCATCTTGGACTTCCGCAAAAACTTCGCCCATTCTGTGCAGCATATAGCGATCGAGTTCCGGCAATTCCTCGTAAGCAACGGCATCTTTTGCCGGATCGAAGTCGTGCAAATTACCCAGCAAAAACTTAGCTGTATTGCGAATTTTGCGGTAAACATCCGATTGCTGTTTCAGAATATTTTTGCCCAAAGGCACGTCTGCCGAGTAGTCTACCGAAGACACCCACAACCGCAAAACATCGGCTCCATATTCCTTAATTACGGCTGCCGGATCGACGACATTGCCTTCAGATTTGCTCATCTTGCGGCCTTTTTCATCGAGCACAAAACCGTGAGTCAAAACTGTTTTGTAAGGAGCGACGCCGTTAGTTGCTACACTCGTAAGCAAGCTCGATTGAAACCAGCCGCGGTGTTGGTCTGAACCTTCCAAATAGATATCAGCAGGATAGTTTAATTCCGATCGACCTTTTGCAACTGCGGCCCAAGAAGAACCGGAGTCAAACCATACATCCATCGTGTCTGTACCCTTGCGGTAAGTACGGCCATTATTGCGGTAAGATTCCGGCAGCAATTCGGCGATCGACAATTCCCACCAAGCATCGGAACCCTTCTCGGCAAAAAGGGCTTGCACGTGGGCGATCGTTTCTTCATTTAACAGCGGTTCGTTGGTTTCTTCGTCGTAGAATACGGGAATCGGAACGCCCCAAGTCCGCTGGCGAGAAATACACCAATCCGATCTATCGCCCACCATTGCAGTAATCCGATTTTCCCCTTGGGCGGGAATCCAATTCACATCGGCGATCGCTTTTAAGGCTTCATCTCGGAACCCTTCAACCGAGGCAAACCACTGTTCCGTCGCCCGAAAAATGGTCGGCTTTTTCGTGCGCCAATCGTAAGGATAAGAGTGAGCGTAACTTTCCTCTTTAATCAAACTATTTGCTTCGGCAAGGGCATCAATCACTGCGGCATTGCCATTTCCGAGGACATTTAAACCTACAAACTGTCCGGCTTCTGCGGTAAAATTTCCGTTCTCATCTACGGGTGTTAAAACTGGCAAACCGCAGCGTTTTCCGACGATAAAGTCTTCTTGTCCGTGTCCCGGCGCGGTGTGCACCAACCCCGTCCCGGAATCAGCGGTAATGTAGTCGCCGCCGGCAACGATCGGACTTTCGCGATCGAACAGCGGGTGTTTGTAAATACAACCTTCTAATTCTTTGCCTTTGAAGGTGGCAAGTATTTTTAATTCAGTGTTAAAAGTTGCCGACAGCCGATCGACCGCATCGACAGCTACTAACATAAATTGTTGTGCGATGTGGGAATTTGCCGGCGGTTCCACCACCGCATAAGTCAATTCGGGATTAACTGCGATCGCCAAGTTTGCCGGAATCGTCCAGGGGGTAGTCGTCCAAATCGCCGCCCAGAGGCTCGGCATATAGCGTTTGAGCTTCGTTTGCAGGGATTTTGACAATTTTTTCACATGAAAGCCCACGTAGATGCTGCGCGACGTGTGGCCTTCAGGATATTCCAATTCCGCTTCGGCGAGGGCTGTTTTCGAGCTCGGGCTCCAGTGAACAGGTTTGAAGCCGCGGTAGATGTAGCCTTTGAGTACCATTTGACCGAAAACGCCGATTTGAGCGGCTTCGTATTCGGGTTTCATGGTTAAATACGGGTGTTTCCAGTCGCCCCAAACGCCGTAGCGCTGGAAGGATTCGCGCTGCTGTTCCATTGTTTGCTGCGCGAAGGAGGAGGCTTTGCGGCGGAGTTCGATCGGGGTAAGATTTAGCCGATCGTCGGATTTCATGTTTTGCAATACTTTAAGTTCGATCGGCAATCCATGACAATCCCAACCGGGCACGTAGCGGACTTTTTTGCCGCGCAGCATTTGGTAGCGGTTGATAAAGTCTTTGAGGATTTTGTTGAGGGCGTGGCCGATGTGGAGTTGTCCGTTGGCGTAGGGGGGCCCGTCGTGCAGGATGAACAAGTCGCCTGGGTTATTTTCCGAAAGGCGATCGTAGATTTCTTGATCTGCCCAAAATTGTTGCAATTCAGGTTCCCGTTTGACGGCGTTGGCGCGCATATCAAACTTGGTTTTGGGCAGGTTTACCGTGTCTTTGTAAGATTTAGCTTCCATTTTTGAGAAACGTTTTATGTAGTTAGTTGTTAGTAGTTAGCGGTTATTTGAAAGATGATATCAAGTCCGGTTAAATAATCATAATTAAGTTTGTAGTGACAACTTTAGTCATCTCTCGTCATTGAAGAGCTGACAACCAGATATTTTAGTATAAGCGATCGACCGCACATTTGATCGGAGCAAATCCGTAGGGCGAGCTCTCTTCTCCCTCCTCCGCGCCCTCTGCGCCCTCTGCGGTTAAATCATTCATAAATCGAGGTGGCGCTACTCAGTCAGCCAACTGAACATTTCACCGACGGTGAGATTAAAGGATTCGGCAAAGGTTGGAACCGGGATGCGATCGCCCCCTTCTTCAAAAACTGCTATGGTGCGATCGGCAAAATAGACAAATACCACTTCTTCTTCCGGGTCAATCAGCCAGCCCATCTGAGTCCCGTGGGCGAGACTGTGGAGAATGTTGCGGACGACTTTAGTTTGACTTTGGTCGGGGGAAAGAATTTCGATTGTCCAGTCGGGAGCGAGGGCGAAAGTGTTGGCTACTTCGCCGTTTTCGTCGCGGGGAATGCGTTCCCAGGTAAAGACTGCAAGATCGGGTACTGTCGATCGACCGCCAAAGGTACAGCGCAATTCTGGATAGGCGCGGCCGATGCGTTGGGGTTTGAGTACCCGGTTAATGTCAGCACCCAAATCGCTTTGAATTGTACTGTGTTTTCCTTGGGGCATAGGTTTCTGGATAATTTGACCATCAAGGAATTCGCTGGCGGGTTTGGTTTCCGACAGTTGGAGAAATTCATCGAGACTCAAAGGTTTAGAAGCGGTTTGAACCATTGTTTTTAGTCGATTTAAATTTAATTTGTATTAGTTAAGCGATCGCGCATTTAATTTATACTCACATCTCTCAAGAACAGGCAAGATGCCTGTTCCACAAAGAGTAAATTTGCTTGTGGGGTGGATTTCTTCAAACTCTTGTGGGTTGGCCCTCTTAGCCCGCCCAAAAGCTTAAATTTTAAGGTTCAACCACTTATTAGCCGCCATTCCGGTTAGAGAAATAGTCCCAACCCGCGGCTAACGGCATTTCCCATGCGATCGCACAATGACGCGGCCGGCACTCCCTGTCCTTCCTGTTCCCATTTTTCCACGAGTTGGCGGCCCAGGGGCGTGAGGCGAAAACTGTCGGTAATCCCTTGTCCGTCTACTTCCCGCCGCAGTACGCCGACTTGGATCAGCCAGAGTAGGGAGTTTTCGGCTACGAGTTCGGATACGGGCGATCGGGTGTAGCCGCTTTCGACACCCGCATTTGAGGCGATCGCAGTTAGGAAAACACTGTTATCGCGGATGGTCTGGAAGAAGTGTAATTGAAAAGGGGAACAGCGAACGGCGCGATCGGCTCTTTTGACAGTGCGATCGGGATAACTAATAGATTTAAACGCTTCGGATGGGATAAAAGTCATTGAGAGAACTTTTGAATAGGTACTATATTTTTTATTGTTACAGATTTAGAGTCAAAGTGGAGTTGTGAAAAGTATACAAAAATTCAGACAGGCGTTGAACTGAAATAAATATTTTTAGGCATCAACTTTTCTGAGTTCATAACTGTGTGAGGCTTCTGCATTTCCAATCGCCCGGTTTAGAGAAACCCTTGCGGCTAGATTGAAAGAGGAAGTAGACTAGGCTTAACGAAGTTAGAGATGAAGAAAGATTATGCCTTTACCAAAAGTGCCTAAAAAGTTCTTGCCCAAGTTAACCTCAGTTTTCTTATTGTTATACGTGGCGGCGACACTGCCATTACTTACCAATCGTCTCATGTCGTTTGCTTATATTGTTCAAGGGATTGTGCAGAGTGGCCAAAACGCACAAGGTGAAGCGACAGAGAGTTTGAGGGAAGCGATTCAACCTAATCCTTGGGAGGCGACCCTTTACTACATTCTCGGCTTGCAATTGAGTCAGCAAGGTACAGTTGAGGAGGCGATCCCAGCTTACCGCCAAGCTATCCGACTTGACCCCAAAAATTACTATATTTATCAAGATTTAGGTAAAGCGCTGATTAAGCAGGGGAAATATGATGAAGCGATCGCAACTTACCGCCAAGCCATCAAAGTTTTCCCTCAGTGGAGTTGGGCTTACAACGAACTTGGCAATAGGCTTTATTATAAGTGGAACTTCGATGAAGCGATCGCAGCTTATCGCCAAGCCATCCAGATAGATCCGAAGTATGCCGAAGCTTACTACAATTTGGGTAATACCCTAATCTACCAAGGCAAGCAAAAGGAAGCGATCGCAGCTTACCACCAAGCCATCCAAATATATCCCAATTATGGCGAAGCTTACAGCAGTTTAGGTTGGGCTTTAGAGCAACAGGGGAAATTAGATGAGGCGATCGCAGCTTACCGCACAGCTATCCAAATATATCCAAACTATGCCGAAGCTTATAAAAATCTGGGTAATGCGCTGTTCAACCAAGGCAAACAAGAGGAAGCGATCGCAGCTTATCGCCAAGCCATCCAGATAGATCCCAATGATGCCAAAGGTTACAGCGATTTAGGTTGGGATTTACAGCAGCAGGGGAGATTAGACGAAGCGATCGTAGCCTATCGCCAAGCAGTAAAAATCTACCCTAAATATGCTAGAGTTTACGTTAATTTGGGCAATGCGCTGAAAGATGTGGGAAAACCGCAAGAAGCGATCGCTGCATGGCAAAAAGCGATAGAAATCGGTGATAAAGATCCCGCCGCCGCTGGTTATGCAAATCTAGCTAATTTGTTGAATGAGCAGAACAAACTAAATGAAGCTGTCACCACTTACCGAAAGGCTATTGAAATCGAACCATCTCAAAAAGATCGTGCTTTTTTTTATAGAAGAATAGGCTATATTCTGAGCAAGCTAAACAAGCTAGATGAGGCACGAATCGCTTATGAAAAGGTGATTGAACTCGAACCAGAGGAGGATAAAAATATCAATGGTTATATGTATCTAGGCTCTGCGCTGGACGATTTAGGGAAACCAGACAAGGCGATCGCAATTTATCAAAAAGCGATTCAACTCAATCCTAAAAGTGATGCTGCCTATAACTACCTGGGCGTGAGTTTGCACAAGCAGGGGAAACTAGAGAAGGCGACCGCAGCCTATTTACAAGCGATTCAACTCAACCCAAAAAATGCCCAATTTCACAAAAATTTAGCTTGGACTTTACAGCAACAAGGGAAGTTTGAGCAAGCAATTGAAGTCTGCAACAAGGCAATTGCATTAGCTCCAAACTATATGGACGCTAAATTAGTGTTCAAAGAGACAGAGCGACTTTTAACTATGCGGAAAAATTCGCAAGTGTTGGCCAGTCCAGAGCGATTGCCCAGTTTAAAAGATGAACCTTTAGTTTTATTCAAGCGGTCTGTTGTCCGAGTTATTGTTAAAAGTTCTTCCGAATTAGATTCTGGTACTGGCTGGGTGGTAAAACGACAGGGAAATAAAGCGTGGGTTGTTACTAATCGCCATGTGGCAACGGCTGACAAAAATACGCCCCAGAGCGAGCAAAAAATTGAAGTTGAATTTTACAGCGAACCGCATTCTGGTGAATTACGCAAGCGGAAATCCGCTAAGATTGTTAAAATTACTGCTGCCTCTGACAAGCTGGATTTAGCTTTACTGGAAGTCAGTGACATTCCGAAAGATATTCAGCCTTTAGCCAGATCCTCAACGCCTGTTGCCCTCAATGAACCTATCCGCATTATTGGGTATCCCTACACCACCGATGATTGGACAGTTGCAACAGGAGAAGTCATTAACCAGACTGACAAAGAGTTACGAATGTCTGCAATTTCAGCCCACGGTAATTCTGGGAGTCCCGTATTAGACCAGCAAAATCGCGTTGTTGGCCTTGTGTGGGGATCTAGTTCTACCATTCAAACACAAAATCAACAGCCAGATGGATATGGTTCTGCTCTTGCTTTTCCGATCCAATCAGTTACAAAACAACTGAAAGATTGGGGTATTGATTAGGCAATTGCTGTACATTAAAATTGCTGAGTCAATCGCTGACTAATGAAGGCTGACTTAACTAATCATCCCTTCAATTTCTAGATCGGTAAACCCAAATTGCCTGAAAATCCGCAACACATAAGCTGGTGACATTTCCCCTACACCGATATCAATCGGAACAATCCTTTTTATGCCTTCAATTTCACGCATATACAAACGATTATCTCCTTTCCCCTCTCGGTAAAACAGACATCCGTTTTGTTCTTAAATCTTAATTAATGCTTTAGGTTTTAAAAATGGAAGGTTTTTAGGCATAAACTTTCCTGAATTCATAAGTGTCTGAGGCTTCGGCATCTTCTAAAGTCAGAGCTTCGTGTAATTCATTAATAGAAAGAGGCCTGAGACAAACATCAGACTCTGATTCATATACTTCGGAAAATGACTCAATAGCTTGTTTAAGTTTATCAATAGATTGTTCGGGAGTATTGCCTTGCCCCACCAAGCCATTTTCTAAACACAAATAGACCAAATATTCAGCACTTTTTCTGAAAACTACAGTGTAGAAATCAATCATATTTTATTGGTTAATTAAGTTTAATTGAATCAGCAAATTTTGAAAACACACTAATAATTTAACACAAAATTGCCCATCTGATAATTACCTCCGCAGAAACACCTGGACCCCAGAAAGGTATAGAATACTTAGGATATAGCAATCAATTTACCCACTATGACCGAAGACAAAACATTGACAACCGCTAGCGGAATTCCGGTTGCAGATAACCAGAATTCCTTGACTGCTGGTGAACGCGGGCCTATCCTCATGCAGGATTTTCACCTGATGGAAAAGCTGGCTCACTTCAACCGGGAACGCATTCCTGAGCGCGTTGTCCATGCAAAAGGAGCCGCTGCATTTGGCACGTTCACCGTCACCCATGACATTACTCGCTACACCAAAGCTCAGCTATTCTCAGAAGTTAACAAAGAAACTCAGGTTCTCCTCCGTTTCTCTACAGTAGGCGGCGAACAAGGTTCAGCGGATGCCGAACGTGACCCCAGAGGTTTTTCGATGAAGTTCTACACCGAAGAAGGCAACTGGGATTTAGTAGGCAATAACACCCCTGTTTTCTTCATCCGCGATCCGCTCAAATTCCCTGATTTGATCCACACGCAAAAGCGCCATCCCCAAACGCATCTCAAAGATGCTGACGCGAAGTGGGATTTCTGGTCGCTGAGTCCAGAAGCTTTGCATCAGATAACTATTCTGTTTTCCGATCGCGGTACGCCGAAAAACCACCGCCACATGGACGGTTTTGGCAGCCATACGTTCAGCCTCATCAATGCTCAAGGAGAACGGGTTTGGTGCAAATTCCACTTCAAAACCATGCAAGGTATTGACAATTTCACCGCCTCAGAAGCGACGCAGATCAAAGGCGAAGACCCCGATCATGCGACTCGCGACTTGTTTGAATCGATCGACCAAGGTAATTATCCCAAATGGCGGTTTTGCATTCAAGTAATGACCGAGGCCCAAGCCGCAGAGTATCGCGAAAACCCTTTTGACTTGACAAAAGTGTGGAAGCACTCAGAGTTTCCGTTAATTGACGTGGGAATTCTTGAACTCAATCGCAATCCACAAAACTTTTTTGCTGAGGTAGAACAGGCGGCATTTTCTCCTTCTAATGTCGTTCCAGGTATTAGCTTCTCTCCAGACAAAGTGCTGCAATCTCGCATCATGTCTTATCCAGATGCTCAACGCTACCGTCTCGGTGCAAACTATCAGCAATTGCCCGTCAATCAACCAAAGTGTCCGGTGATGCACTATCAACGGGATGGCGCAATGGCACCGGGTAACAACGGTGGTAGCGGGCCCAACTACGAACCCAACAGCCACGAGGATGCGCCGAAGCAAAACTGTGTTTATGCTGACCCAGCTTGGGACTTAGGAAATGTCAAAGTCGATCGCTACGATCACCGTAAGGGAAATGACGATTACACCCAAGCAGGAGACCTCTATCGCTTGATGAAACCCGACGCACAGCAGCGGCTTGTCGCTAACATTGTGGAAAGTTTAAGTGCAGCAAAATCGGAGATTCAGATGCGCCAATTGTGCCATTTTTTCCGCGCCGATCCGAATTACGGCCGCCAAGTCGCAGAAGGTTTAGGAATTGCGATCGATCCGTCTATGATGCCCGCTGCTGGTCAACCGGTTGGTGTGTAAGCTGCTACGCATCTAATTTGACAGTCAGTTTGTCCGATCGGATTGTCGGATGGGTAAGAAAGCCCCTCTTTCTATTCAATTTAGATGCGTAATAGCTTAGAATCTGAGAACATTTAATAGACATCTGCTTTTAAGCAGATGTCTATTGGAACTATGCGTGTAATAGGCACTCTTAGCCCGCGTCTTAGGTGCAAGCTAAATGCAGTAAAGCTTAACGTCATGGAGTTGGGGCGATCGTGATTTTTTACAAAGGTCTCTTGCAAAGCGACAGAACCAACTAAAATAAGTTGAGGAACTGCAAGAAAAACCAAACAAGGGAAACAAAACTATGACATTACCAGTTGGGTGCGCTGCCCCTCAATTTACCGCCAAAGACACTAATGGCAACACAGTATCCCTGTCCCAATTCGCAGGTAAAACCGTAATCTTGTATTTCTACCCGAAAGATGACACCCCCGGTTGCACAAGACAAGCCCAAAGCTTTAAAGCAGCTTATGAAGAATACAAGGGCAAAGATCTTGTAGTTCTCGGTGTCAGCCGAGACAACGAAGAGTCGCACCAAAAGTTCACAGAGAAATACGGTTTACCTTTTCAGCTATTAGCAGATGTTGATGGCACGATTACCAAAGCTTACGATGTCGAGAAAGGCGATTATGCCAAGCGCGTTACTTTCGTCATCGACGGTACTGGCAAAATCATTCAAGTTTATGAGGGCGAAACCATGAAAGTTGACACTCACGCTCAAGATATTCTTGTCACCATAGTTTAGTCGAAGTTTAGCCGATCGCACTAACACTCCTGCACGCACCAAACGGCTAAAAACCCGGTTTCTTCCTAGATGCTTCGTTGCTATAAGCAATATTCTCTTAGGAACCGGGTTTTTTTCGTAAGTCCTGACTCACCAAGTGAGGGGTCAAGGGTACAGGGGGAAGCAACTTACTCGAACTAAATTCCTTCCCTCAAAACTTACACCAGAAATCCTCTCAACCAGGCATATATTCGGTTAAGGTGCTCATTATACGCCTAAAGTTAGATTTGTGGCGCCACTTCCGCCAATAATTAAAAACTTATGCTGGAAAAGGCATTAACCGCCCGTAGGGTGAATCTAGGGGCGATTTTGTCATAGTTCAGGTCATTGTGTTTAATAAAATCAGAAGTTATCCTTGCTTTAGCTGAATAACTAAGTAGGTAGGGGGATATATAATGACAAACAGCAACATTCTTTTAAGTTACTTAGGCCCGCGAGAAATTGAGGTCAATAGAGCCGCAGTCTTAGTTGGCACTTTTGGCAAAAATCTAGTGACAGCGATTTCAGCAGCAGAAGGCTCAAATGTCCTGAATGTGGGGATAAATCTCTCTAGAGGCATTTGGAACATCAGTTTAGAAAAAGGATTCGATAGCGCCGGAACTCGCACAGTGCAGGTGAGGGCAACTGATAAGACCGGCAAAGTTATCGGTCAACAAACAATTAACATCAAAGTTAATCCTGCTTCTCAGTCACCCGCTCAATTTTTCACGTTAATTACTCTCACAGATACCAAATTTAAAGCCGGAACACTGCCCGCGAGCAATCTCAACGATCTGCAAAAAGCGGACATACCAGCAGGGAAAATTTATCAAGTTATTGACTACGAGTTAGAAGACGGACATCTGAATGTTCAACTAAATAATCCAATTAATCCGGTAGGAAAGTCCGGCTTTTTCTACGAAAAACACGTACTCATCACCAAAGGCGCAAAAATTCTCATATTCGATCGCGCTGAGTTACCGGTCCCGCCGCCTGGAATGCAGTTACTGTGGGTGATCAAAAAGACCTGGTTAAAGTTCACCCCCGTCGATTCTGGAACTTTAGGATCAACTCAGAAATTACAATTTAACCTGGGAGAAACTTTCAATCTTCTTGGCTACGCTTGCGTGGAAAACCATTTCCGAGTCGCTTTTGCTCGGGCAGTTCCTAACCTAGGAACTTCGGGATTTCTGTACTGGCAGCACGTCCAAATTTTGCGAGACGGCAGGGGAATTGAGTATGATAGAAATGCAGTTACGATGACAATCATCAAAACGACTGTGTTTAAAAAGCGGCCGATAAATGCCGCTAGCCTGCCACCCCAAGAAAAAATTACATTGCCGGCGGGAATGATTTACGGAATTGCCGGATTCTCGATCGAACAAAGCCACATTAAAGTCTCGCTGACCGAGAATTTGCCGCAATTTGGCAATACGGGTTTCATTTATCCCGATTTTGTGCAATTCAGCCGCGGTGGCAAATCTTTTAATCCCGCTGTGAATTTAACTTATCAAGGGCCGTCAGAAGTTTTAGTCAATCAGCCGATCGTCCTTCGAGGTACTTTTGACCGGCAACAAGCAGCAAAAATTGACGTGATAGCTGAGGATAAATTTCCCCTAACCGTCACTCTAAACCAAGAAGCCAGCACTTGGCAAGTTAATTTGTCTAAAGGATTTAGCGTAGCGGGAGCTCGGTGGCTCAGGTTGCGGGCAACTGACAGCAAAGGCAACGTTACTGGCAGCCAAATAATTTACATTACCGTAACTTCCGATCCGCTAACTGTCGGACAAGGTTTGACCTTAAAGATAGTTTCTGACACTTTGTTTAAGGTAGTTCCCCTTGATTCTTCCCGGCTCAACAATCAGCAAAAAGTTTTTGTTAAAGCAGGCCAGACGTTGGCCGTTAGCAAATACGGATTTATTGACGGGCATCTCAAGGTGGTTCTGGATTCAGCAATTTGGCCTGTCGGCACTTTTGGTTATTTTTATGAACCCGACGTTCAGTTAGCCAAAGGTACTCAAATCCTAAAATTTAACCTGGCTGACGTACCGAATAGCAACGTCAGCGCTCAACTTTTGGTAACTCAAACAACTCAGATTAAAGCTAAGCCCGAAGATTCATCGAAACTGCCGGCGGATCAAATGGCTGACCTACTTTTAGGCACTACCTATGCCATCACTGGTTATGCCTGCATTTTGGGGCATTTCCGAGTAACTCTCGCCGAATCAATTCCCGGTTTCGGCAATATCGGATTTATTTATTGGCAGGACGTTAAAATTAAAAAAGACGGCAAAGAAGTTCCCTTTGACCCCGATGCTTTGACGATGACAATCCTGCAAGCAACTGTGTTTAAAAAACGGCCGGTAGATTCTGCTAGCCTGAGCAGTAGCGAGAAAACTACGCTGCCTTTAGGTCGAGTTTACGGCGTGAACAGCTACGGTGCGGAAGGATCTCACCTGAAAGTTTCCCTGACTGAAGAACTGCCTAATTTTGGCAATACAGGTTACGTTTTTCCTAGTTTTGTTCAGTTCAAGCGGGGAGATAAAATTTTCGATCCGGTTCCGAACAATGTCGAATTGAACGTGCCGTATTTTTCGCAGCGGGACAATCCGCGTTTTGACTGGTCTACTTGCAACGTAACTGCGATCGCAATGGTGCTTTATTATTACGGCCTTCGTTCTCAGTGGGGCGGACAGTTGGAGGATGAGTTGTTGCAGTGGTGTTTCGATTATGCCGGCCAGGGTTCTCAAACGGATCACAGTGTGCTTTCGGCGCTGATTCAGGCCTACGGGTTTAAGACGAGTTTTAGTACGAGTCGCAAATGGGCCGATGTGCGATCGGAATTGCTGAATGGGCGGCCAGTAGTTTTAGCCGGAGATTTTACTGCTGCCGGTCACATTCTTACTGTAATTGGCTACAATTCTCAGGGTTATATCGTGCAAGATCCTTGGGGAAATGCACTCACTGGTTACAGCGACACTGAGGGGAGAAAGTTGATGTATCCCTACAGTTACGTAAATCAAGTTGCTGGGCCAGATGGGAATGTTTGGGCGCATTTTATCTATCCATAATCTACTCTACGGTTTGCAATTTGTGAGGCACTACGCCTATTAGTAAGGTGTGCATAACAGCTATTCGTAAGGTAATGAATGCACACCCTACCTAACTTAGGAAATCTTGCGCTTACTTTTGCGTTTTGCTGCGCCAATACCTAAAAAGCTCAATCCTAGAAAAGTACCAAACCAAGTAGAAGGTTCGGGTACAGCCTCAAACGATCCTTGAATAGCGATCGCATCGTTAGCGCACTCGGCAAAAAAGTTAGCAATATAGTTCCCCGAAGGCATTGAGGATTTATTTAAACTGAATCCAATTGTTTGAGAACCCACGACATTAAACTGACCGAAATCAAGACCGAGGACGCTCAAAGTTGCTGGCGTTAAAAAATTGATTTCTCCTACTTTTGTACCCGTAGCTATTGAGTTGAGAATAGTCAAGTTTTCTGTTTGTTCAAAGTAGGGGTTTGTGGCAGATAAATCGCCCATTGATGGGGTTCCGCCTTGAGATGCCACTACCGTATTGAATTGATTTAAATTGCTAAAGCCAGAGTTAGTTTGGGTGACGTTGTTCGCTGTAACATTTTTGTAAACGCCTGTTGTCGCCACGCCGGAGTCATTGCCTTCGGCAAAGCGGATACCAAACAAGCTGCCGTTTGCGTTAGCTGTATTGAAGTTTTGACCGGAAAAATTGAAGAATAAATCGCCGTAGTTGATGTTGCCTCTTTGAGCTAGTGGGTCGGCATATCCTGCTAAACTTAGATTAGAATTGATGGCGATGAAAGCTGTATCTGATGTTTCTTTAATGGCGATGCCGTAAAATTCAAATTCTCCGCCGCCGATTTGGGACCCTGTCACGCCGTCGTTGAAGGAATCGATCGCATAATTCCAGCCGTTAGATAGCGTTGCTGCTGTAGCTTTTTGTTGCTGTATTGCGAAAAGGACACAGAAAATAGCCACTGAGTAAATACAGCGGATGGTGTTTTTAGCAATGGATTTCATAAAATGCTCCCTGGGAATCATTGTTAAATTGTCAAGTCTGCTCGCTCGACTGTTTTTAATTTTCAGTCAATCATCTATTTCGCCTGAAAATATTAAAATTTTGCTAAAAATTTGGTCGGGCGATCGCATTATATCAACTATATTGGTTAAAAAAACTAACCAATGGCAGTAACTAAACAAAAGATTTATGCAGGCACAGTATAAAGTATGGCTGCATAAGTCTTGTATAGGTGAAAATACACTGAATACCGGGTTTAGGCGGTTGAATCCAGCCATAAACTGTCTGCAAGTCAATGTCCAGACTTGATGGGCCCCTACAAAATATTATTGTTTTTCTGGCCGATAGACTTAATTGATTTTTTATCAATTACCAATGAATTTTGACAAAAAGGGGCATGATGTTGTAAATCCCAATGCCTAATTCTGTTGTTAATATTGCGATTTTTTGATTAATAATTTTCATAACTTGTCTGTCATCTCCAGCGCTGTTCAATAGACCTCTCCAATAATTATTGTGGAACAGGCATCCTGCTTGTTCAAGACAGGCTTTTCGAGAGATGTCTAATAATTATAATTACGTTGCTTGGGATGACTTCATTCCTCAAACTCCTCAAATGCCGATCGCGCACAGCAGTTTTACTAATTTTACCATCAGCGTTCCACCCAACAGGCTCTCAATTGAGGGTCAAAACTGTGAATCAGCACTTTTTCTGTAAGTGCCGCCCAAAGCGAGAATTGGATAATCAAAAAAATCATACGGCAAGAGCGATCGCAAGTTTTGAGAACACCCAATCAACTTCCGGCCCTACATCCGCTGCAGGCATCGTGGGTTCCTTCTAAGTCGGCCGATGGTTTCTGCACTTGCAGCGCTGCATAAATCAATCAAATTTTTAACTGCTGTTAATATATCGCCGACAGTTCGTTGACTATCTTGACTCTTCCCTTGATCACAGAACGCAGCAGGCGGTTGATCGAATGTCTCTGTTCCTCGTCGAGAGAGTCGTCCAAAACAGCGGCCATCAAGCCGTAGCGATCGGCTAAAGTCAAACAACCCGTATCGGTAACAGAAGCCAGCATTTCGGAAATAGCGCCGGGGATAAGTTGAACTGAAAACATGAGACATTCCCTGAATTCGATACTTATATCATCTCTCGTTCTCCGAAAATTAATAGTGACGCTGGCATAGCACATAACGTGATGTTTTGAGGCAAACTGTGTGACAGCGGCCGCTCTAATGTTGTGACGATCTCGTTTTAAGTCTGCGATCGCAGTCACAAAATTAACCTTAGATATTCCAATTTCCCCCTCTTCCGTCGTAAATCTAAAGATTTAGAGAGATTTTTCGGTTTTGGGGGTGTCTTTACCCATTTTCCATGTATAAAACGCATGGGCATTATGCGAAATATTCATAAAACTCAATATTTTGTAAAAATAGCTACGAATATTTACAATCGTGGGCCTTACATTAGCTCATAACAAAGGTGCATCGAAACGCAGCGATCGACCGAATCATCGGTAGCAACTATAACCATAAATAGTTTGGCGACGTTCGAGCCAGCGCCCAGTCAAACTCAAGTTTACAGAAGACCAACCATGCTTAAAAGAAATTCCATCTAGTAACTAAATATACAGTTTTAAATCCATACAGTCACTAAGGTTAGCAGGAAACACACACTTTATGCTCCAAGTCAATACCTCCCCACACAAGCCAGCAGCGAGGGTAAACCAATGACCCAAACAGTAGAACCCAAAGCCCAAGCGAGCCTGAACAAGTTTGAAAAACTCAAAGCCGAAAAAGATGGCTTAGCATTAAAAGCCGAACTCGACCACTTCGCCGCCATCGGCTGGGAAGCAATGGACGAAACAGATCGCGAGCACCGCCTCAAATGGCTCGGCATCTTCTTTCGGCCAGTAACTCCCGGCAAATTCATGATGCGGCTGCGCTTGCCCAACGGCATCATTACTAGCAATCAAACCAGAACGCTAGCAGAAATCGTCCAACGCTACGGCGACGACGGCAGCGCCGACATCACCACCAGACAAAACCTGCAATTGCGCGGAATTCGCATCGAAGACGTACCCGACATCTTCCGCCGCCTCAAAGAAGCGGGCATGACCAGCATCCAGTCTGGTATGGACAATGTACGCAACATCACGGGTTCCCCAGTCGCGGGCCTGGACGCCGACGAACTGATTGATACGCGGGAACTGGCGAACCAAGTCCAAGACATGATTACGAACAGCGGCGAAGGCAACCCCGCGTTTTCCAATTTGCCGAGAAAGTTTAATATTGCGATCGCAGGCTGCCGCGACAACTCAGTCCACGCAGAAATCAACGACATCGCCTTCGTACCCGCTTACAAAGACGGCAACATCGGCTTTAACGTTTTAGTCGGCGGTTTCTTCTCTGCTAAACGCTGCGAAGCTGCAATTCCTCTCAACGCATGGGCAAGTCCCAGCGACGTTGTAGATTTGTGCAAAGCAATTTTAACTGTGTTTCGCGATCAAGGCCCGAGAGCAAACCGCCAAAAATCGCGGCTGATGTGGCTGATTGACGAACTCGGAATCGAACAATTCCGAGCCGAAGTCGAACAAGAATTAGGTCGCACTTTGCCCGCCGCCGCACCCAAAGATGAAATCACCTGGGAGAAACGCGACCACATCGGCATCTACCCCCAAAAACAATCAGGCCTCAACTATGTAGGGCTGCACGTTCCAGTCGGACGGCTGCAGGCATCGGATTTATTCGATTTGGCCAGAATCGCCGAGGTTTACGGCAGCGGCGAACTCAGGCTCACCGTTGAAGAAAACGTGATTATTCCCAACGTTCCCGACTCGCGGATTGAATCGCTGGTCAAAGAACCGCTGTTGCAGCGTTTTTCCATCGAGCCTGCACCGCTGATGCGAGCCTTGGTTTCCTGCACCGGCGCCAAGTTTTGCAACTTCGCCCTCATCGAAACCAAAAGCCGCGCCGTGGCCATGATTGAGGAACTCGATGTCGAACTTTCACTTCCCAAACCGGTCAGAATTCACTGGACGGGTTGCCCCAATTCCTGCGGTCAACCCCAAGTAGCAGACATCGGTTTGATGGGAACAAAAGTTCGCAAGAACGGCAAAACCCTCGAAGGTGTAGACATTTACATGGGAGGCACAGTTGGCAAAGACGCTCATTTGGGTGCTTGCGTCCAAAAAGGCATCCCTTGCGAAGACCTCAAACCCCTGCTGCATCAATTGTTAGTCGAGCAGTTTGGGGCAGTTCCCAAAGAGATTACAGGGGATGTAGCTGTGCTGCACCGGCAACTGCAATTGACGGTTGAGGAGGGCGAAAAGGCAGCCCAGGCACCCAAACCTCAGACATCTACTGTCATTTTCGCTCGATCGGGCAAAGAAGTTGCTTGCAGCGAAGATGAGTACATTCTCGACGTTGCCGAACGGGCCGGGGTCGAACTTGACAGCGATTGCCGAAAGGGAGTTTGTGGCACTTGCAAGCAGAAACTCCTAGAAGGTAATATTGCCGCCTACGACAGCCACCCCGAAGCGGCCGCCGGCTTAGAACCAGGGTTCATTTTAACTTGCAGCGCGCGGGCTCTCGGCAAAGTGACGATCGACGCCTAATCTCATAATGCGAGATGCGATGCCAAGGTCGCGAATCAATCTCATATCTCACATTTCCATCATCTCAAAGTACAACAACAATTCAAGACAAATGAGCAACCTTTCTAGAAGAAAATTCATCATCACCGCCGGAGCAACAGCAGCCGGCACCCTCCTAGCCCACGGTTGCAGTTCCGGTTCGACCACATCTAACGGAGGTGCAACCCCCGCAGCCGGCGGCGCCTCACCCAGCGCCGCCCCAGCAGTCAACATCAACCCCGCCGACGCCCCAGAAGTTACCGCAGCCAAACTCGGATTCATCGCCCTCACCGACGCAGCACCCTTAATCATCGCCCAAGAAAAAGGGCTATTTGCCAAGTACGGCATGAAAGACGTACAAGTTACCAAACAAGCATCTTGGCCAGTTACTCGCGACAACTTAGAACTCGGTTCCGACAAAGGTGGCATTGACGGAGCCCACATCTTATCTCCGATGCCTTACCACATGACATTAGGCACTATTACCAAAGGCAATCAGCCAGTGCCGATGAACCTTGTGGCGCGGTTAAATACTAACGGTCAGGCAATTTCGCTCAGCAAAAAATACCTAGATTTAAAAGTAGGTACAGACAGCGCACCCCTGAAAGCAGCTTTTGGCCAAAACCTTCCTGTTGCTATAACTTTTCCCGGTGGCACCCACGACTTGTGGATGCGCTACTGGCTAGCAGCCGGCGGTATTAATCCAGATACAGATGTTTCCGTGATTCCCATACCGCCACCGCAAATGGTAGCGAACATGAAATCTGGCAGCATGGAAGCCTTTTGCGTCGGCGAACCTTGGAATGCTCAGCTAGTTACTCAAAAGGTAGGATACACCGCCTTAGTAACCGGAGAACTTTGGAAAGACCACCCAGAAAAAGCTTTAGCTTTAAGAGGAGATTGGGTTGAGAAAAACCCCAAAGCTGCTAAAGCAATTACAATGGCCGTACTGGAAGCCCAGCAGTGGTGCGACAAGGCAGAAAATCACGATGAGATGTGCCAAATAATCTCTCAAGATAAGTGGTTAAAAGTTCCAGTTGCAGATATTATCGGTCGCTCTAAAGGTCAAATTGACTACGGGACCGGCCGCATTGAAGCTGCCAGCCCAGTGGCGATGAAATTCTGGGCGGATAATGCTTCTTATCCCTACAAGAGTCACGATGCTTGGTTCTTAACTGAAAATATTCGCTGGGGTTATATCCCGGCAACTACGGACATCAAAGCGACGGTTGATAAAGTTAACCGCGAAGATATTTGGAAAGCAGCAGCGACAGCACTTGGCGTTCCCGCAGCCCAAATTCCTACTACCACTTCGCGCGGTGTCGAAACCTTCTTTGACGGCGTGAAGTTTGACCCAGAAAAACCCGAAGAATATCTCAAGGGTCTGGCAATCAAAAAAGCATAATTAGTTTGTTGACTGTTGACAGTTGACTGGTGACAGTTGACAAACTCCTAAAATTGATTGATGGTGTTGCGCGGAGTGGAACGGATAGTTCGTTCCACGAACCAAACCAGTTGAACTCTGTTCAAAGTATCTACAAATAATCGATTATTCACAATACTGCAAAAAGAAAAATGGCAACAAACCTCGCTGTTACTAAAAGCAAAAATCCAGTAAATTTCGTTCTGGATCAGGTTCAAAAAAACCGCCGAAAAATCATCCGCCCGCTGGTAGCAATTACAGTTCTGCTCATAATCTGGCAAATCCTCTGCAACAGTCCCGACTCCAGCTTGCCGGGACCAATCAAAGCTGTCCAAGAAAGCTGGGAGCTGATTATCAATCCTTTCTACGACAAGGGCGGTACAGACAAAGGCTTGTTCTGGCAAATTTTGGCTAGTTTGCAGCGGGTGGCGATCGGCTTTACTTTGGCAGCAGTTCTCGGCATCAGTTTGGGAATCCTGATCGGCACAAACTCCTTAATGTTCGATGCTTTAGACCCGCTGTTTCAAGTATTCAGAACTATCCCGCCCCTGGCTTGGCTGCCGATCGCCCTGGCTGTATTTCAACAGTTTAATCCCTTTGAAGGCATGGGGGTGAAAGCTAACGAAGTTTCAGCTCTTTTCGTAATCTTAATTACAGCAATATGGCCGATTCTAATTAACACCACAGTAGGCGTTCAACAAATACCCCAAGACTACAGAAACGTCGCCCGCGTCTTGCGCCTCCCCAACCAAAAATACTTCTGGAAAATCCTGCTCCCTTCTTCAGTTCCTTACATATTCACTGGCTTGAGAATTGGAATCGGTTTGTCTTGGCTGGCGATCGTAGCTGCCGAAATGTTAGTCGGCGGCGTCGGCATCGGCTTCTTCATCTGGGACTCTTACAACAGTTCTCGACTCAGTGCAGTGATTCTAGCAGTGCTTTATGTAGGAATCGTCGGTTTAATTTTAGACAGAATCGTTGGTTTCATCGCGTCCAAAGTTGTTCCCGAAGAACAGAAATAGAATTTGGGGATGGGGAATGGGGAATGGGGAATGGGTGATTAGTGGTTGGTGATTAGGAAGCGGGAATAATTATATATGCCCAATGCCCAATGCCCAATGGCTAATGCCCAATGCCCCATTAATAATTAGCATCTAGAAATTAGCAACTAACCTAAAATAGCCATGTCAGTATTTGTTGAAGTAGACCACGTTGACCGCGTATTTAACTTGCCCAATGGAGAGCAATACATCGCTCTTAAAAATATCGAACTGAAAATTAAAAAGGGAGAATTCATCACCTTAATTGGGCACTCTGGCTGCGGCAAATCTACGCTGCTAAATATCATCGCCGGCCTCGACAAAGCAAGTCAGGGCGGGATTACTTTAGAAGGACGCGAAGTCCGCGATCCAGGCCCGGACAGAATGGTGGTGTTTCAAAATTACTCGCTGCTACCTTGGCTGACGGTGCGCGAAAATATTGCCCTAGCAGTAAATGAAATTTACAGCGGTAACTCTCAAGAAGATCGCGAGTTGGTGATCGAACACCACATTAAATTGGTCGGACTCGGACACGCGGCCGACAAACGACCAGGCGAAATTTCTGGGGGGATGAAACAAAGAGTTGCGATCGCCCGCGCCCTAGCGATTCGCCCGAAATTGCTGCTGCTAGATGAACCCTTCGGAGCTCTCGATGCTTTAACTCGCGGCGGTTTGCAAGACCAGTTGATGAAAATTTGCGAAGAAAGTAAAGTCACCAGCGTGATGGTAACTCACGACGTGGATGAGGCTTTATTACTGAGCGATCGCATTGTGATGCTCACCAACGGCCCGGAAGCGCAAATCGGGCAAATCCTCGAAGTGAACATTCCCCGCCCCCGCAAGCGCATGGAAGTTGTCAACCATCCGAGTTACTACGCGCTGCGTAACGAAATGGTTTACTTCCTCAACCAGCAAAAGCGGGTCAAACAGCGCCGGGCCAAACAACAACCGCCTGTCATCGCCCGCAACGGCTTGGAAAAAATCAACCTCGACATCGGCTTTATTCCCCTCACCGACTGCGCCCCCTTAGTAGTAGCTAAAGAAAAAGGCTTCTTCAAAGCGCACGGCTTGGAAGAAGTTACTCTCAGCCGCGAACCGGGCTGGAAAGCGATCGCCAAAGGAGTCGCCGAAGGACGGCTGGACGCGGCGCAAATGGTCGCAGGAATGCCGATCGGGATGCTGTTGGGCCTCGACGGTGAAGCCCCTGTACCCGTCTGTAGCGCCATGACGCTCTCTCGCAACGGCAATTCGATTATTTTCAACAAAGACCTTTACAGACAAGGCATTCGGACATTAGAGGATTTCAAAGCTGCGATTGCCAAGAGTCCCGATAAAGTTCACACCTTGGGCATGGTCCACTCGGCCTCCATGCACAATCTGCTGTTCCGCTACTGGCTGGCTGCCGGTGGCATCGACCCCGACCTCGACGTGGGCTTGACCGTGATTCCGCCCCCGCAGATGGTCGCGAATTTAAAAGCAGGCAACATTGACGGCTACTGTTCAGGCGACCCCTGGAACTCCCACGCAGTCAACAGTGGTACGGGTTTTGTCATGGCCCGTTCCCTCGATATTTTGCCCGGACACATCGAAAAAGTTCTCGGTGTTAGCGAAGATTGGGCTCAGAAATATCCTCAAACCCACCTCGCCCTCGTCAAAGCGCTTTTGGAAGCCTGCGAATACTGCGACGATCGCCGCAACCGCGAAGAAGTCCTAGGATTGATTAGCCAAGAACAATACATCGGCGCCGATCCGAAAGACATCCGTCCAGGGTTCATCGATCCGTACAACTCCGGTACGGAAGCAGAACCAGAAATGCTCTACAATTTCAACCAGTTCTATGTTGACAAAACCAATTTTCCAGACCGCCTAGAAATGGTGTGGGTGATGGCGCAGATGGCTCGCTGGGGATTGATCCCGTTCCCGAAAAACTGGGTGGAAGTGGTCGATCGAGTTTTGCGGCCCGATGTTTTCGGTCAAGCAGTGCGCGAATTGGGCTTGCCGGATATTGCCAGAGATCGCCGGACGATCGAGCTATTTGACGGCACTGTGTTTAATCTCGACGACCCGATCGACTATCTTCAGAATGTCAAAATCAAACGCGGCCTTCGCATTGAAGAAATTCTAATTGAACAAATAGGCAGTCAATGTTCCATCAAACTGCCAGCATAATCAGCAAATAGGAAGAGGGAATGAGGAGCAAGAAATCAGGAAACAAGACTCCACATTTTCCGCTTCCTAACTCCATAATTTCAAATTCTCAATCGAAAGTTGTCATGTCTAATTCCCCGATCCAAAATCCCAATCCTGAAAATATGCAAACTCTCAAAAACCCCGAAACAACCCAAATTCAAACGCCAAAGCAAGACTTTCTTACTATTAAAGATGTATCGAAAGTCTACCAAACTCCTAAAGGTCCTTACGTCGTTCTCGACGGTGTAAACCTGACTATTAATGAAGGCGAATTTATTTGTTTGATCGGTCACTCTGGCTGCGGCAAATCAACTTTGCTGAATATGATTGCGGGATTTAACGGGCCGACAAACGGAGAAGTGGCTTTGGAAGGTTCGCAGATTACTGAACCAGGCCCCGATCGCATGGTGGTGTTTCAAAACTACTCGCTGCTACCGTGGCTGACTGCTACTGAAAATATTCACCTCGGCGTTGAAAATGTTTACCCGGAAAAGTCTGCAGACGAACACAATACGATCGTCAAGGAACACTTGGAATTAGTGGGGCTGACCGAAGCTTGTAACAAAAGACCAGGCCAATTGTCTGGGGGGATGAAACAGCGGGTGGCGATCGCCAGAGCTCTGGCAACTCGTCCCAAACTGTTGATTTTGGACGAACCTTTCGGAGCTCTAGACCCGATTACCCGAGAAGAGTTGCAGGAAGAATTACTGAAAATTTGGCGGAAGGAAAAAATTACCGTCATTATGATTACTCACGATATTGATGAGGCTTTGTTTTTGGCCGATCGCATCGTGATGATGACCAACGGGCCAGCAGCTTCCATCGGCGAAGATATGCACGTTCCGTTCAGCCGTCCCCGCAACCGGGCGCGGATTATGGAAGACCCGAAATACTACGAACTTCGCAACTTTGCTTTGGAGTTCCTGTTTTCTCGCTATGCCCACCACGAAGAAGGTGAAGCAACGGACTCGGAGACAGAAGCCGTCGCGCTACCGATGCCATTACCTGCTAGCAAAAAGCCTGCGATTGCTGACAGGCAGATCGCACCTGCGCCTTTTGTGTCTCACGCTGCCGAACCCCCAGAAGCTTCGCCGATCAAACGCGGCATCCTGGCAGCCTCGTGGTTCGTAGCAATGGTTACTTTAGCTGCAGTCAATATGTCTGCTATTTCCAGCCAGCTAAAGCAAGCGAAACTAGAAGAAACTGCACCTCCGGCGGCGACTGCGGCGGTTGTGAGTTCACCCTCCAGCCCGCAAATTGCAGCAAGTTCGATCGCAGCGAATGCTAGCCCTGCACCCATTGCTGCTGCTAGTCCTGCACCCAATGCCAGCCCTGCACCAATCGCTGCTGCTAGTCCTGCTGCCATCGCTGCTGCCGCTAACAGCGCGGGCGCAGCCAATGCAGCAACCACTGCCACATCAGAGATTTCTGACAAAGCCGAACTCGATGCGATCGGAAAGCAGTTGTATGCACAAATCGACCAAACCTGGAGAACAACTCCGACATTTACTGAAAGCTTGACTTATCGGGTCAAAGTAAAACAAAACGGGGATATCCTACAGTTCGATCCCACAAATAAAGCAGCTAAAGATTTCGTCAAAGAAACTCCTCTGCCCGTTTTGCAAACTCCTGCAGGTGCCGCAGCAGGCGCTGAAAAAACTGCTGAGTTCCAAGTAACTTTTAGCCCCACCAACGGTGGCGTATTTGAAGTTAAATCAGAGAAGTAGCCGACCTAATACTCCCGCACTCAATCTCACATTGCTATCAACAACTAGGTCAAAAGTAGTACCTGGGCGCTGTGTGAATTAGGCAATAATTCCTCCTAGCCCCCATTCTGGGGGTAACAAGAGTTAGGTTAAACTTTTCTCAAATAGAGGAAGATTTAGTAGCAGCAAAAAGCTGAATGCAAGCGAGAGCGAGCGCGATTTTTAGTAAGAGAGCGGGTAATTTTAACTCAGGGTATTGTCCGTTTCTAGGAAGCATATATGCGGAAATTTAGTAATGATTGACACGTTATTTGCAGGAGCCATCAGTTCCGACTATAATGACAAATTACGAATTACCCATTAGCTTTCAAAAATTAGCATCTAAAATCACCAGATGGAAACTATAAAAACTCTTTGCCCTTACTGCGGTGTAGGTTGCGGCCTAGAAGTTGTAGCCGACAAAAAACAAAGTTGGAAAGTCCGGGGCGATCGCAACCACCCATCGAGTCAGGGCATGGTTTGTATTAAGGGAGCAACCGTAGCAGAGTCGATTCGGAGCGATCGGCTACTGTATCCGATGATGCGAGATACTCTCGACCAACCGTTCCGCCGCGCTAGCTGGGACGAAGCTCTCGATGCAATTGTTAATCGCATCCAAACAATTCGCAGCACCAGCGGCCCCGATGCTTTGTGCGTTTACGGTTCAGGTCAATTCGCAACAGAAGATTATTATATTGCCCAGAAACTAATTAAAGGTTGTCTGGGTACTAATAATTTTGATGCTAATTCTCGCTTGTGTATGTCTTCAGCAGTCTCTGGATACGTTCAAAGCTTTGGCTCGGACGGGCCGCCTTGCTGTTACGACGATTTAGAATTAACAGATTGCGCTTTTATTATTGGCAGCAATACAGCGGAATGCCATCCGATCGTATTCAATCGATTAGCAAAATACCACAAAAAGCATCCAAATGTCAAGATGATTGTGGTAGATCCAAGGCGGACTCCTACTGCTGAAGCGGCGGATTTGCACTTAGCAATTAAACCAGGTACGGATATAGATTTGCTTAACGGAATTGCATATTTGCTGTTACGCAGGCAAGCAATAGATTCTGAGTTTATTGAAGAATGCACGGAGAATTTTTCAGCTTTTGCTGAGGTTATTAGCAGCTACACACCGGAGTTTGTAGCCTCGCGCTGCGGCATTACTGTCAGCGAGTTAGAAACGGCGGCAAACTACTGGGAACAGTCGCAGCGCGTTTTGTCTCTGTGGTCGATGGGAATAAACCAGTCGTCGGAAGGCACGGCAAAGGTGCGATCGCTGATTAATTTGCACTTGATGACCGGTCAAATCGGCAAACCGGGATGTGGCCCGTTTTCCCTCACCGGGCAGCCAAACGCGATGGGAGGGCGGGAAGCGGGAGGACTGTCTCATTTGCTCCCAGGCTACAGATTTGTGAAAAATGCTGAACACAGAACCCAAGTCGAGGAGTTTTGGGGAATCGCACCGGGAAGCATTTCCCCGAATCCGGGCCGCACAGCTTGGGACATGATTGTGGGCTTGGAAACTGGCGAAGTCGAGTTGCTGTGGATTGCAGCTACCAATCCGGTGGTGAGTATGCCGGATTTGGAACGCACTAAAGCCGCTTTGCTGCGATCGCCCTTTACTATTTATCAAGAAGCTTACTATCCCACTGAAACCTCCGCCTACGCTCACATCCTGCTGCCGGCAACGCAGTGGAGCGAAAAAACGGGAGTAATGACGAATTCCGAACGCCGGGTGACGCTTTGTCCCGGTTTCGACACTCCCTCCGGGGAAGCCCGCGACGACTGGAGGATTTTCGCCGAGGTGGGACGGCGGTTGGGTTTTGCCGAACACTTTGCTTTCGACAACAGTGCGGAGGTTTTTACAGAATACGCCCAGTTGACGCGCGGCCAGCCTTGCGACATGACCGGTCTGAGCCACGAATACATCCGCCAACAAGGGCCACAGCAGTGGCCTTGCCGGGAAAACGAGCCTGTGCATCCAGCGAACGAAGCGAAACGGCTGTATACTGACAGGCGTTTTCACACTCCTGACGCGCGGGCGAGATTTTCGGCATATCACTCGCGGGGACTGGCAGAACCTCCCGATCCGAATTATCCGTTGGTGTTGACGACAGGGAGACTTTACGGACACTGGCACACGATGACGCGGACGGGTAGAACAGAAAAAATTAATCAATTGCACCCCGATCCGTTTTTGGAAATTCACCCCCGCGATGCTGCCAAATTGCAGATTAAGGAGGGAGATTTGCTGGAAGTTCGATCGCGCCGCGGTAAGGCGCAGTTTCCAGCAAAAGTCACAAAGGCGATCGCCCCAGGTACGCTATTTGTACCGATGCACTGGGGTTCTCTGTGGGCTGAAGGTGCTGAAGCCAATGCTATGACTCATGCTGCAAGCTGTCCAGATTCCAAACAGCCTGAGTTAAAAGCTTGTGCGGTGCAGTTGGTCCTGGTTGGGGCAGACACTGCAGCGGAAGTTGTCGCAGAAGTTGGGGAATTTAATTGGGCAAAATCCACCCTTGCCGTCACTTCTTGAGCTGCCGTCCAACTACGGGATGTTACAATCACCGAAGAACGAGCGGGAAGCCGCGGGCTTTAGACATAGGGAGGAACGTGGTGGACGTTCGGGGAGCGCTCAGTCAATCGCGCTCAGTCGAACTATTGGAGATTTACTCCACACATGAATTTGGGTTCTTGAACAAGAGTCTAAAATTTTGCACTCTTCACGACAGGAGTCCGGGGCTTGTATCCGTTTTTTGGGGTAACCACCTCTCTCGATCGAGCAATTTTGAACCCGGACATACCCTACACATAAATCTTAAATCTCAAATCCAAAATCTAAAACCTAAAATCGTTATGCCATTACCCAGCCTAAAAACTGCGTTTCCCCGGCAGAGCCTGGGAATAAAGAAAATTAAATTTATGTAAATTTATGTATTCTGAGTTTTTCCTTCTTTATTGGGGGTTTTTGCTTCCGCAGAATGCCTTCTGGCGAATAGCTTCTGCTTTCTTTTTAATTAATCGAGTCAGACAATTGCAGTTTGCACCTATAGGTGCTATAATTGTTTTACAAGGCTTTATTTTCGGCAGTACAGTTCGTTCGATCGGCGTTCCTCCGGATTTAAATCTCTACACCCTCTGATTCTGGAGAATGTTCAATGTCAATCTATGTCGGCAATTTATCCTACGAAGTAACGCAGGAGCACCTCAACCAAACTTTTGGAGAGTACGGTACAGTAAAGCGCGTTCAGTTGCCTGCTGACCGGGAAACAGGTCGGATGCGGGGCTTCGCTTTTGTAGAAATGTCTACTGAAGCAGAAGAAGCCGCAGCCATTGAGGCTCTTGACGGTGCTGAGTGGATGGGTCGCGACCTCAAGGTCAATAAGGCAAAACCCCGCGAAGAACGTGGTTCTTCTAACAGCGGTAACTGGGGTAACAACGATCGCGGTGGCAATTCTCGTCGCTACTAAACCACCCGAGCTAAATTTTTAGCTATATTGTATATTGCGTCGGAGCAAGCTGGGAGTAAACAATCATTCTCTGTGGAGAATAGATAGTTAGTTCAGTGGTCGTACCGCGCCTTAAAAGCCTCAAAATATTGCTAGACAATAGTTTGAGGTTTTTTTATGGCAAAAAATATTAATCAGGAGGTCGATCGCGTGCGAGCGATTCCTAGCTGACAGGAAAAACTAGAAAATATAACAAGCAGAGAGAGTCGCCTTCCCCAGTGCCCGGGTGGCCCCGTAAAACCAGGCAATCACAGAGTTTGGCGCTTGCAAAGTGTACCGAACAATGACAGAATCATTAAGAATAAAGACTAAATCACTTTTATGCTGAAAAAAATATTTAGGCAAATTTCCAAGTCAAGTAGTGATGAAAATTTTCTGCATTTTACAGAAAGTGTAGAAGTAGTAATATCGAAAATTTTATCATTGGCGATGATTTGGGTAATTCTCCTCAGCGTTTGCGATTTGCTGATTTTTTTAGCAAAAGAATTGGTAAACCACACTGATAATTTGTTAAAAGACACGTTGTTTGTCATATTTGGGTTATTTTTAAATGTTTTAATTGCTCTGGAAATCTTGGAAAATATTACAGCTTATCTGAAAAAGCACGTAATTCAAGTAGAGCTAGTTATTGTAACTTCTTTGATAGCAGTATCTCGAAAAATAATCATTCTTGACCTGGAAAAGAAAACAGCAGCCGACTTGATTGGTTTGGCAATTGCAATTTTCGCGCTTTCCATCAGTTACTTGATAGTGCGGTGCACAAATAGAGGAAAGGATTAATATCGGGAATTGAGAAGTGGGAATTTTAAATAACTAATATAGCAATCCTCGCATCATTTGTGAATTTCTTACTCCCTCCCCGAACCCGCGGGGAGGGTTGGGGTGGAGTAAAAAATTTACGACTTATTTAGAATTGATCTATCATATCCGGTCGATTGACCAGAAATGATATTATTCCAATAAACCAGGAGGCGGCACAATTTCAATTCTGCCTTGTTCTAAGTCAACAACTGGCACAATCTCTTCCACAAAAGGAATCAATATTTTTGTGGATTTAGGCTCTTTAACGCGAATTTTCCGTGGTTTGCGGGTATTCCTGGGGTCAGCGTTGGCTTGTGGAGTTTCAGGCTGTTTTGGCTTTTCTAATTCTGCGGCGACAGTTTCGGGCGCCGTTAGATTCGTTTCTACTTCTAAAAGGTCGTTACCTGCGGGAATAATATCACTTACCTTGCCTAGGATTTCCCCGGTTAACTGGTTAAAAACTTCCATACCGATCAAATCTTGCACGTAAAACTCATCAGATTCGAGGTAAGGTCGATCGGTCTTTTCAACAAACAACTTACAGCCCCGCAGCGCCTCAGCACCGTCGCGGTCTTCCACACCCTCTACCTCTACAGCATACAGCCCTTTGCCGGGAATGTAGCGACCGCCCAAAAACTCGATCGGCTCCGGTTCACTTTTGTTAGGGCGCAAAATCCACCGCTTCCCCGGTTCGATAAACCTTTCCGGGAAATCCGAATCCGGATAGACTCGCACTTCCCCGTCCAAACCTTGAGCTGCTACAATTTTACCGATTTCTATCCACTCAGACATAGATTATATCACTCAAATTGCTAGTAATTGATAATTGGAAATTGGAAATTGGGCATTGCTAATTAGTAATTGGTAATTAGCAATTGGTCACTAAGAATTCTGCCCTCGAAGCTCTTCCAGATCTCCGTTAAATCCGTCAAACAATTCGTTTCCGAACTACCCTCTTCCATCAACATCCATCCGTTAAATTCGTTAAACAATCCGTTACCGAACTTGTTTCTTTACACCAATCCAGTTCTCAGCGCTACAACGGCTGCTTGCACGCGGTCATCCACTGCCAACTTATTCATAATACCGCGAACGTGAGTTTTAATAGTATTTGGACTCAAGTAAAGTGCCGCTGCTATCTCCGGATTGCTGTTACCTTCCACCATTAATTTTAACACCTCCAATTCCCGCTGTGACAACTGACCAAAAGTAGTTGTAGAGGCAGGTATCGGGGGTTTGAGGTGTTCGATGACAGTCCGGGCAATTTGAGGGTCAAGATATGTAGCTCCCTCTGCTGCGGCTGCAATCGCTGCTAACAGCCTATCTACAGAAGCACCTTTAATACAATAAGCATCAGCCCCACTAGAAAGGGCAGCAATAATTTCAGTTTCTGCCGTGTGAGAAGTTAACATTACTACTCGAACTTCTGGCAGTTGTGCTTTAATTTGCTGCGTCGCTGCTATGCCGTCGAGCCGTGGCAAACCGATATCCATCACAATAATATCAGGTTTGAGTTTCAGTGCGGCTGCTACGCCTAAATAGCCATCTTCTGCTTGTCCTACTATTTCTATTTCTGGGGAATCCGCTAAAACTTGCTCTAATCCCAGTTGCATCATCGGATCGTCTTCAACAATTAAAATTTTCATAATACGAAGGAAGAAGGAAGAGGGAAGAAGGAAGAGGGAAGATTACTTAGTTGTTAATATTTTACAGTAACGATACCAAACCAATAACAAATAACCCAAACAACTAACTAATGACTAACTTTTAAAACATCTACAAATTCGCCTGGTAAAATTCCGGTTTCCACTGGTGGCAAAACTGCTAAACCACTTGTATTGGCGAGGTTAATTAAATTCGCTGAATTTTGGCTGCCGCTAGCAGGTTCAAATTCCCAGACTCCGGCAACTAAATGCAGTTTACCCCAAATATAAGTTTCGCGTCGGCCAGGCGATCGCAATTCAGCATTACACCTAGCTTTGACAAACTCCGGCCCCCAAGCATCAGGGGCAAGCCCAGAGATCTTTCTCAAAGCAGGCACAACAAAACGCCAACAGCAGACTAAAGCCGAAACCGGATTTCCCGGCAAACCAAAATAGAGACAATCCGAACTCAAACTCGGCGAATCCGGATTTTTTTCACCTCGTTTAAACCCAGCAACCGTTAAAGGTTTCCCTGGCTTAATCGCCACAGAACTAACGTGAACTTTTCCTCCCAAATCCGTCAAAATTTTCTCGACATAATCGTAGTCTCCTACCGAGACGCCCCCCGTAGAAAGTACCACATCCGCCGTCGCAACAGCCCCGGCTATCGCCTTGTTTAACGCCTCTTCATTATCAGGAACAATGCCCAATCGAATCGGTTCAAATCCCATTTGTGCCAACAAAACTGTCAAAGCATACTGATTCGAGTCTACCAGTTTCCCCGGTGCCAAAGCTTCGTCAGGCGATACCAATTCGTCACCCGTAGAAAAAATTGCCACCCGCAGCCGCCGATACACAAGAACTTGAATGCACTGGGCAGTTGCTAACACCGCCATTTCTGGGGCGTTGATAACTGTACCGGGAGTTAGCAAAGTTGTTCCTGCTTCATAAAAAGCGCCTTTGTGCCTGACAAATGCTTGCGGTTTTTCAGGAGAAACTAAGATAAAAATACGATCGCCCTCACGCCTTGTTTCTTCCTGCATTACCACCGTATCAGCACCGGCAGGCATCACCCCACCCGTAAAAATTCGCGCCGCTTGCCCCGATTCGACGGTATTTTGAGGCTGATATCCGGCTGGAATCTCTTCAACTACTTCGAGTACGACTGGTTTTTCGGCGCTACAGTTTTCTACATCAGCAAAGCGTACCGCGTACCCATCCATTGCCGAATTGTCCCAATAAGGAAAATCCAGGGAACCAGTGACGGCTGCTGCCAAAATGCGCCCCGATGCTGCCAGCAAGTCTACAGTTTCTACATCCCGCTGACTGTCGAGGGGCTGCGCCAAATTTAGAACGATCGATTCTGCTTCTTTCACTGACAGCATGACTGTCTCCTTATTTTGATAATACTCATAATTAAGTTTAGCAAAATATCTTGATATATTGGTGATATAATTTTTTTGTATTTTGGCAATCAACCTAATTTTTGGTATTAATTGCTTATGACTATTTGTCGCTCTGTTGTTCGACTCAATTCTTTATCGTTATTATTGGTGACGTTACTGATATTTTTTACTCAAATTTCCGGGTTAAAAGTCAGCGATTTATTCTTTTCGCCTTATTTTTCTCCCCATCCCAATGTCGCTTTATTAACACGGACTTTCCAAATCTTGTGTTCTGTACCCGTCGTTATCTGTACTTTCACCTATGGATTAGCTAAAACTATTCAACCGCGCCATGAAAAAAATCGATTTATTTTATTTTCTGCTATTTTAACAGGTGGATTCCTGCTGAATCAAACTTACCGAATCCATATATATATGATCGCATTAGGACTTCCTAAGCTAGGAGTAAGTCTTTTGTACGCCATTGTTTTGTTCTCCTACGGATGGTTTTTTCGGCGAGAACTACAGTTAACTCCCTACCAAATATTGTTAACTGGTTTGGGCTTGTTGTTTTTGGCGATCGGCGTAGATTCCCTGAATTTAAAAAACCAGATGTTCTCCAGCTTACTAGAGGGAGTACCTAAATTATTTAGTGAAATCAACATTGCATTTTATTATTGGTATGTGTGTAAGTGTTTTCTCCAAAAAGCTTTTTATAAAACTATAGAGAGCTAGTTATACAGCACTTTGCTTAACGATTAGGTACAATAGTAGAGGTGATAAGAAAGAGAAAAATGAAACCCTAATCCCTAGATATGCGTCAAAAGATCGTGGACACAAGGAGAAGCAGGTAACACCTCTATTAGGAAAGTAGCAGAAAGAT